>JAGPUY010000286.1 GCA_018067265.1 Oceanihabitans sp.
TCCGATGTAGAAACCGCTGTTATTTACGAAGCTAATATTCGTCAATATTCACCAGAAGGAACTTTTGATGCATTCACAAAAGACATTCCGCAGTTAAAACAATTAGGAGTAAAAGTGATTTGGCTAATGCCTGTTTTTCCTATTTCGGAAACAAAACGTAAAGCAACAGGAGGAGAAGATAGCAAGTTTGCAACCGATTTTCCAGAAGCAGAACAAGGGAAATATTTAGGAAGCTATTATGCGGTTTCCGATTTCACAAAAATCAATCCAGAGTTCGGAACTATTGAAGATTTTAGAGCATTGGTGAATACGGCACATGATAATGGAATTTATGTGATTTTAGACTGGGTTCCAAATCATACTGGTTGGGATCATACTTGGTTAAAAACCAATCCGGAATACTATACGCAAAACGAAAAAGGCGAAGTGGTACATCCTGCAGATACCGATTGGACAGATGTTGCCGATTTAAATTACGACAATCAAGAGATGCGTAAAGCAATGATTGCAGACATGAGTTATTGGTTAACAAATGAAGGTGTTGACGGTTTAAGATGTGATGTAGCAGGATCTGTACCAGCAAATTTTTGGGAGC
Source organism: Oceanihabitans sp. (assembly GCA_018067265.1). Lineage (GTDB taxonomy): Bacteria > Bacteroidota > Bacteroidia > Flavobacteriales > Flavobacteriaceae > Oceanihabitans. The sequence continues at coordinate 596 of JAGPUY010000286.1, forward strand.
AAGCGATTCCTGAATTACGGGCACAAAAAGATATTTTCATGCTAGCGGAAGCTTGGGAACCAGAACTAATGAAAGAAGGTTTATTTGACATGGCTTATGCTTGGGATAGACATCACGCTATGAATCATATGGCACAAGGAGAAAAGGATGCAACCGAATTTACTAATGCATTGCAAGCCGATTTAGATAGATACGAAGCCAATGATATCCTTATGAACTTTGTAACTAATCACGACGAAAATTCTTGGAATGGAACCATCAAAGAACGTATGGGAGATGCTGCAGAAACCATGACCGCTTTAAGTTATGTAACTCCTGGAATGCCTTTAGTTTATTCTGGTCAAGAATACGATTTAGATCATAAATTACTGTTTTTTGAGAAAGATAGTTTTCCGCATACCAAAGGAAAAATGTGGCCTGTTTTAGAAAAACTAGGAAAACTGAAAAGTACCAATTCCGCATTACATGGCGGAAAAAAACCTGCTTCCTATGAAAAAATAGAAGTTGCTAATAAAAACGTTCTAGGATTTACACGAAGTAAAAACGGAAGCACTATTCTATATATAGCAAACCTATCGAATGAAAGTTTAAAAGCAAACGTACCACAAAAAGGAAAGTACATCGATTATATGTCAAATACGGCATTCGAACTGGATGGAGACGCAACTCCATTAGGTCCTTGGGAGTATAAAATATTACTACAATAAACCTCAAAAACATGAAAAATATTCTAATTATATGTTGCTTTATTTTTTTTAGTAATACCGGTTTTGCGCAGGTAGGAGTTGGTACAACAACGCCTAAAAGCACTTTAGATATTAATGGTAATCTTTCTGTAAAACATATCACTTTAACAGGAAATGGGACTGCTACAGATATTGATGGAGGTGTTTATTTATCTATCAATCCGCAAGCTACAGATCAAGAATTTAGACTTCCAAATCCTGTTGCTTTTCCTGGAAGAGTATATATTATTAGAAATATTAATAATTCGAATACTGCAAAACTCACAACGATTGCTGGATCTTTGTTCCCTAAGGGTTCCACCACAGGAAGCTCAGAGATTTATATGTACGAAAATAATTTGAGAACCATAACGGTAATTAGCGATGGTGTAAACTGGACGTATATGGATTAAATATATAAGGAAGACGTATAAAAAAAATCTCTTGGTGTATTGCTACGCTAAGAGATTTTTTGTTTTAAATGCACTTCAAAAAGCATCTTTTAAAAGTGTCAGAGTATGGTGTTATATTTTAATGATTTTTATTGTTTCGCTAACCTGCGAAGCATTTTTTACTTGGATAAAATAAACGCCTTTTGAAAGTTTAGAAATATGAAAAGGATGTCCCGGATTAAAATTACCATGAAATACTTTTATAGATTTTCCTGTGATATCAAAAACGTTTAATTGTGTGCTTTTTGTATTCAGTTGGAATGTAGATTTGGTAGGATTTGGATACACCTTAAGTGTTTTTAAATCGTCGGGATTGGTAACAGATAAAGTTGGGTTTAAAGTACCTTCCAAAGCAATATTTAAAGTCGAACTATTATTATAGGTGACTTGCACATTTCCAATATTCATATTTTGCGAAGTATCATTTAAAACCGCTTGAATCATTAAATCTTGATTCGCACCTAAAAGCAGATTATTATGAACCGCGTTTAACGTGTAATTAGCCCCAGAAATTGTAATAGTATCTATATAAGTTCCTGTAGTTCCTGCATTATTAGATAGTGTAATCGGAATATTTACGGTGCCATAACTAGCAGCATATTGAAAAGTCTTGGTAGTTTCATCTGCAGCAAATGTGCTATTTATATTAGGGCTTCCAGTTGGGTTATCCATATTATAATATTCCATGTTTTTCATAGAAGTCCCGCCATTAGAACCGCCAATAACCACTATCCCATCACCAGAAACTAGCGCTTGAATACCATGTCTGTAATAATTTAAATTGTCTTTGGTTGTCCAAGTGCCTGTTGCAGGATTAAAAGCTTCTACAATATCGCGTTGGCCGTTATTACCTGTAGCGCTGCCAAAGGTGGTTTCGCCGCCAATAACATATATTTCATTTTGAAATAAAACAGTTCCTGCTCCAGCTCTTGGCGTTGGTATATTACTACTGGTCGCTAATGTAGACCAAAGGTTTGTATTCAAATCATACACATCTACTTCTGGTATCTGAGGTGCAAATAGTCCTCCAGCACCACCAGTAAGTCTGCCACCTAAAGCATAAATTTTGTCATTATAAGTAACCGCGTGAAAATGATCTCTTGCATGCGGCGCATCTGCTAAAGAAGTAAATGTGCCAGTCGCAGGATCGAATACATCCAAGTAAGGCACATAACCGCCACCATGCCCATATACATTTCCACCAACTAAATAAAATTTGTTATTGTGCATGGTTAAACCGGCTGCACCACGTTTTCTGGCAGCTGGTAATTCCATACCTTGAATCCATTGTTGACTAGCAGGATTATACATGTAAATATAATCGGCATTTAGTTCGGGATTTGGTTCGTTTGTTTTAAAAGCACCAATGACCCAAATTAAACCTTCATAGGTAGTTGCTTGAAAATGATTGAAGTCCACAGGAGCAGCGCCGCCATTAGACCATGTATTCGATGTGTAATCATAAACATCTAATACTTTAGGGGATTCTCTGCCTCCAAAAAGGAAGAATTTATCTCCCGCTTGTGTAAACCCCAATTCATGTCTAGCAATATAGCTTTCATCTTCATTTTTATCGGTCCAAGTTTGCCCTAACAGCTTAGGTGTGAAATTCAAAAAAGTAAATAGTAAAAACCAATAATGTGGTTTGTGTGTAAATTTTTTCATGTGATTTGTTTGATGTAATAGCTTAATACTTAGTAAATTTATTAAAATAAAGAGTTAAAAGAGGAAAAAAGGCATTTAATTGTTTAATAAGGATTTTAGAAGTCTAAAAAGTAAAATTTAATTGGGATAAATAACTTGTTAAGCTTTCTTACTTACTACGACTAACCAATAAAGTTGTATTTTTACATAATAAAGTATTTTTAAATGGAAGTAATTAACCCGTCAGAATCACCAATGCGTTTAAAGATTAGCTTTAATAAGCTACTCGAGCATTATGAGGATTTAGCAACTAATTCGGATGAATTTACGGCTAAAAAAGCGAAGCGTGTTTTAAAAATAGCTGCGGCTTCTCCTGTTCTTCGGGATGGTTTTTCGGACCTACAATTACTGGAAACATATAAAAATGAAATTCAAATTATTTTACAAGACTCATTTAGTCCTGTATTATCAAAAAATGAAATAAAAACAGCTTCTATACCTTTTGAAGATGTTATTTTCAATTCTTCAGAACGGTTTAAATCGATAGTCAAAACAGCAGGAGAAGATTTTCAATTGAAAATAAAAAACATGCCTGTAAATGATAAGTATATGGTTACTTGTGCTATCATTTTAAACTCATATTATGGCTATTCCTTAGATTTTAAAAGACCTTTTTATTACGAGATTCCGGATGAAAACGGAATAATGAAATATTATAAAATATTATATAATGCAGATTTTGTAGAGATTATTCCTAATAAATTTGCTCCAAAAATAACGCAAGCAGATTACGATGAATTAATCGATAATTTTGAAAATATAGCTTTATGGAAAGCAAAATTCCCTCCAAATAGCTATGAATTTAAAGGGTTTGTTATATCGAATATGTTTGATGTTACCAACGACCAATCTATTTCTAATATTAAATCTACTTTAATAGGTGAAAATAAAAGAAAAGACGCGTCTTTTATGGAAGACTTTCATGAGATTTTCCGTTCGTTATTGGGACTAAAAGATATACATGTAGGATTTTCTATTTATAATGGAGAAGACGATACTTTTGAGCGTGTTTATGGGGCTGGAATGAATAGTTTTTTACTAAATGATTTAGATACTTCTAAATGTTCGGATTCTTTATGCAATTGGTCTTATAATAGGCTTTTAAAGGAGAAAAAATATTTTTCGGTATCTAATGTGAACCTCATGTTTGAAAAAACACAAGGAAAGATTCCGCATATAGATACGCTTCATCAGCAAGGGATACAAAGTGCTATTTTTGCACCTATCGCAAATGATAAAGGTGTTATGGGAATTCTGGAAATAGTTTCAGAAAAACCAAAAATACTTAACAGTATTAATGCTAATAAGCTTTCCGATATTATGCCTTTCATTGTTTCGGCCGTGGAGCGCTCCAAAAATGATGAAGAAAATCTAATAGAAGCAATCATTCAGCAAGAATGTACCTCTATTCATTCGAGTGTTAATTGGCGTTTTGTAAAAGAAGCAAAAAAGTTTATTAAAGCACAAATAGAAGGAGAAAACCCGAGTTTTAGTAAAATAGCTTTCGATAATATTTATCCGCTTTACGGACAAATAGATATTAAAGGTTCTTCTGAAGCCAGGAATTGGGCAACACAACAAGATTTAATATTGCAATTGAATGCAGTGAAATCTATTTTGAAAAGTGCATCTAAAGTAGATAAGCTTCCTATTTATGATCAGTTTATATTTCAAGTAAATGAATATTTAAAAGGACTGGAAGATCATTTTCAGGTAGATAGCGAACAGCAAATTACTTCCTTTATTAATGATGATATAGCCCCAGTATTACTGCATCTTGTTTCGGTAAAAGCATTAAAAGTAGAAATAGAAACCTATTATGAAAATATAGACGATACGGTCAAAGTAGTTTATAAACATCGTAAACAATATGATGACACCGTTGCTGTAATTAATAAAGAAATGGCCTCGTTGTTGGATAAAAAGCAGGTAAAGGCGCAAAAAATGTATCCGCATTATTATGAGCGTTTTAAAACAGATGGCGTAGAGCACAATATGTACATTGGAGAGTCTATTACTAAGGAAGATAGCTTTAATCCTATCTACTTGTATAATTTAAGATTGTGGCAATTACAAGTAATGTGTGAAATGGAAAACAGCTATTACCAGATGAAAAATAATTTTCCTGTGGCTTTAGATGTTGCTTCTATGATTTTGGTTTTTAATCAGCCATTATCCATAAGTTTTAGAATGGACGAAAAACAGTTTGATGTAGATGGCACGTATAATGCTAGATATGAAATTGTGAAAAAACGTGTCGATAAAGCATTTATAAAAGGTACCACAGAACGTATTACTCAAAAAGGGAAAATAACAATTGTATATTCCCAAAAGCAAGACGAAATAGAATATTTACGTTATATTAAGTTTTTACAATCGAAACATTATTTAGATAGCGATGTAGAGATCTTAGAATTACAAGACTTGCAAGCAGTGACTGGTCTAAAGGCTTTGCGAGTAAGTGTGTTGTATCATAAAGATAAGAATGATAAAGCGTTTTATACTTATAATGATTTAATGAAAGAAATTAAGGCCTAAGGTTAAAATCCTGCAGTTTGAAAAGCAATTGCAAATGCAATAACGCTACAAATAATACCAACCATAAAAACGGTGTAGGTAACACGCAGTATTTTATATTTTCTGTTTAAAACTAAACCTAAAAAGTAAAGGTCTTTTTTCATGGCAGAATACAAATAATCTTTGTCTTTCATCATTTCTCCCATTGCCCATTCAAATTCTTCTAGTTTCATTTTATGAAAATTCCCAAAGAATAATAAGTTTACTTTTTTATTGGCGACATCCTCTTTGGTGAATTCTCCTCTAGTTACATTTGGTCTTGTAGCTAAAACGGATAAAATCATGGAAGCTACTGTGAATAATACAAAAACTACGGTTGGGTAAATAAGATAACTATTGGAAGGATTATCTAATTTAGGTAAAAGATTAGCCAATACTAGAGAAACTATAATCGCATTTACAGATAATAAAATATTTGCTTTTGTATCTGCAATATCACTTAAGGTAATGTGGTTTTTAAGCGTTACTCTAAACATGGTTTCGATACCTCGTTCTGGGATTTCTATTTTGTTTTTTTTAAAGGTGAGTTCTGCTTTTTTTTGCTGTAACTTCGCTTGCTTTTCTTTCTGTTTACCTTGATCTTTAAGAAGTTTTGCAAGGTTTTTGCTTTTTCCTTTTTCCCAAAGCGAAACCGCTAAGTCGCTATTAAATGTATGGTTTTTGGTAAGAAATTGAATATTTTCTTCTAACCATTCTGTTTTGGATAGTTTCTTTCGATTTGTTAATTCTAATTCTTTCTTTAAAAGTTGTGTGAAATCTCTAAAATTCTTGTTTCCAACATGTGCACAATCGGCATCGCGAATAAATGCTTCTAGCTGTGTTTTGGGTGTGTAGCCCATTCTAGTTGCTAGAATTAATTCGTTTACAACTTTAATGTCTTCAGGAGTACAATCCTGTTCTTTTAAAAATGCGGTAGCTATAGCTGCACTGTGTGTTTCGTGATCATCGATGCTTTTTGTAAAACCAACATCATGAAACCAAGCGCTAATTATTAATCGTTTTTTTTGGATAGGATCTAAGTTCGCTAAGTCTGCTAATTCTGTTACTTTTTTTACAACATTTTGTGTATGTGTCAAATTATGATAAACAAAAGCATGGTCTAAATGCGTGTTTAAAAGCGTAACAACATATTTTTCTACTTCAGCAATAAGATGGTCCATAAAAAGAGGTGATTTTGAGTAAAAATACTAAACTTTAATTAATGTCTAGTAAACGATTTTTTTAGTCGAAAATTATACGAGTACTTACCGTATTAATTTAAAGAGAATTCATATACATTTCCTCCAGCGCCATGTGCCTTTTCGTCGGTAATATAAACGGTGTTGTCATCTTTAAAAGAAATACCTTCTTTTTGTGATTCATAACTAAAAGGAAATTCTTTTATCGTACCATTAAAGAAATCATTCCCTTTAAAGTTTGTAAAAAGTAATACCGATTTCTGATTTAATAAAACCATTTTTTTGCCATCGGGACTAATATCTGCAGCGGTTATCCAACAACGTAAATCGGAACAATTAGAATATGTTCCTAAAAGTTGGGCTTCATGCATTCCAGGGTTTGCAGGGATTTTATATACACTCGTTTTTCCGAAATCGTCTTTTACGCGACTTTTAGTAAACAAATAAAAGCTGTTGTTGTGATAGAAGAATGCTTCACAATCAAAATATCTTTTTTTCTTTTTTGGAGGAAATTTTTTTTGATCCGGATAACGAAAAGAAATACGTTCTATTTCAACATCCGAGTCGCTTTGCAAGCTAGAAGCTTTTACTTTTAAAATGGTTAAATTTTCGCGCTTACTTAAGTTGTTACCAAAATCACCAATGTAAATATTGCCTTCTGGGTCGCTTGTTAAGTCTTCCCAATCATGGTTTTTTGCATTGATTTTTAGTTCTTTTATAATTTTGCCCTTGGCATCTAACCCAAATAATTTTGATTTATTTCCACTATCATTTACCATCCATATTAAATTCGAATTAGGAGCAATTTCGGTTCCAGATACTTCCTCTAAGTCGGAAGGTAAATCGGTTATTGTAACTAGGTTTTTGGTATTACAACCTGTATATAAAAATAATAATAGGATAAGGAATGTATTCAAAGCGATTTTCATTTATTAATGCTAAATTTACGTGGTTTTTAAAAGATTATGAAACATCCATAACTAAAACCAGATAATCAAAGATAAGGATTAAATGGATGCTACATGTGACCTATGAAAAACAATAGAAACAAACACATGAAACAAAAAGATGTAATTATTATTGGTGGAGGTGCGGCAGGTTTTTTTGCAGCAATTAATATAGCAGTTCAAAATCCAGAATTAACAATAGCCATACTAGAAAAAGGAAAAGAAGGTTTACAGAAAGTGAAAATATCTGGTGGCGGACGCTGTAATGTCACGCATGCAGAATTTATACCTCAAGAATTGGTTTTAAATTATCCTCGAGGTGAAAAAGAATTGCTTGGCCCTTTTCATAAATTTATGACTGGAGATACCATTGCTTGGTTTGAAGAACGCGGTGTAGTATTAAAGATTGAAGAAGATGGCAGAATGTTTCCAGAGTCTAATACCTCACAAACTATTATAGATTGTTTTTTAAACGAAACGAAAAAACATGAAGTAGATGTTTTATATAGTAAAACCGTAAAGTCGATTATAAAAGATGATGATTCTTGGACTGTCATCACGCAAGCGGAAGAATTTTCAGCAAAAAAAATACTGGTAGCTACAGGAAGTAGCCCTAAAATGTGGAAGCTTTTAGAAACGCTAGATCATAAAGTGATGCAACCAGTACCTTCCTTATTTACCTTCAATATTAAAGATAAACGCATCAAAGATATTCCTGGAGTAGTTGCGCAAAATGTAGAAATACAGGTGGTTGGTACCTCGTTGTTTTCCGAAGGACCATTACTCATTACACATGTTGGTATGAGTGCACCTTCCATTTTAAAACTCTCTGCTTTTGGCGCTTTAGAACTAGCAGCATTAGAGTATAAGTTTACTATTGAAATTAATTTTATTAAAATGGCTTTGGAAGACTGCTTAGATGTTTTAAAAGGTTTAAAACTAGATCTAGCTAAAAAATCAGTTTTAAAAGCACCGCAATTTGATTTGCCTAAACGTTTATGGCAACAGTTGGTTTTAGCTTCCGAAATAACGGAAGAAACCCGTTGGGCCGATTTAAATAAAAATCAATTAGAAGCACTTGCTGTGCAATTAACCAAAGCACATTTTAAAGTGGATGGCAAAAGCACATTTAAAGATGAATTTGTAACGGCAGGAGGAATCGATTTAAAAGAAATAAACTTTAAAACCTTTGAAAGTAAACTGCATAAAAATCTATATTTTGCTGGAGAAATCATTAATATAGATGCGATAACTGGAGGCTTTAATTTTCAAAATGCATGGACAGGAGCATATATTGCTTCGCAGCACATTTCTAAATAAAAATGAAAACATACGTCGCTTTATTACGAGGAATTAATGTTGGAGGTCATAAAAAAGTACCTATGGCAACCTTGCGCGAACTGTTAACTAAAATAGGTTTTCAAAATGTGCAAACCTATATACAAAGCGGGAATATTGTTTTGCAGTCTTCCGAAGAAAACACAAAAGCTATCGAAGCTAAAATTCATAAAGCAATACAGTCGCATTTTCAATTTGAAGTTCCTGTTTTAGTAAAAACAAAAGAAGAATTAGAGTTCATTTTTAAGACTTGTCCTTTGGAAGAAGGCAAAAAAGTAAAAAGTTATTTTATCTTATTACAAGAAACACCAAGTAGGGAATTGATAGAAGAAGCTTCAAAAAAAGAATATAAAACCGAAGAATTCAAAATCACGAAGAACTGTATTTATTTTTATAACGAAGCCGGTTACGGAAAATCAAAATTCAATGCTAATTATTTTGAGCGTATACTGGAAACAGCAGCAACGGCAAGAAATTATAATACTATGGTGAAGCTGTTATCTCTAAGCAAATAATTTATTTTCAGAGTATCTTATGGCATCCCAACAAGCTTCAATAGATTGGTCTATTTGTTTTTGATGGATTGGCCGTTCTTCTTTAATTTTTAGTTTTACAACAGAAGATATAAGTCCGTAACATAATTTCATGATTAGAATCTCGTCCATTTTTTTTACTCTTTTTTCTGTAATTCCTTTTAAAAAAAAGTCTGTTATTTTTTTATAAAATGGGACTGTTTGTTTTACCATTTCAGGAGAGATAATAGGAGGAACACCAACATATTCAATGAAGTAAAAAGCTAAAGGGTTGCTTGCAAAATAATTAAACATGTTATACAACATGGTGGTGAATTGTTTTTTATAGGTAGCACGAGGATTGCTATTTGTTAATAGAACGATGCTTAAATCTTTGTAAACCATCAAAAAGATGGCTTCAATAATCTGCTCTTTGGTTTCAAAATAATGATAAATTGTTCCCACGGCAACATTAGCTTCTTTAGCAACCTGAGACATAGGTGTAGCATGATAACCTTGTTTAACAACAAGTTCTAACATGGTTAATAAGATTCGTTGTTTTTTGTTCATTAATTCTTAATTCGTCTTACCGCATCCCAAGAGGCGTTAGAAGCTTGCTCGATTTGTTCATTCGTCATTGGTAAAACACCATTTAATTTTAAATGTACAGCAGCAACCACATTACTGTAAGCTATTTGTACTAATAATGTGATATGCATGTCTTTAAGGAAACCTTCTTTTATCCCTTTCCAGAAAAAAGCGGCGTGCGGTCTATAATGTATTTTTGTTTCTTCAATTAACTCTATAGGTATAATAGGAGCTTTAGCGATGTGCTCATAAAAATGAAAAGCGTATGGATTGCTAACATAATAATGAAATAAATCAACCCAGTATTTTTTAAATACTTCTTCCGGATTTTGGTTTTCGTCTTTTAGAATAAGAATGGTGCCAAAATCCTCCCGAATCATTTTATAGATTTGGCAAATGATATCTTCTTTGTCTTTAAAGTAATTATAGATAGTACCTATTGCTACGTTAGATTCTTTAGCAACCTGATACATAGGTGTTGCATTTACACCTTGTTTTACTACAAGTTCTAACATTGTAATAAGAATTCGTTGTTTTTTATACACAGATTTAGATTGAATGGTCATTCGGTTTTTAAATCTACAAAAAATATGTTTTCTGCTTCTTTTTTTAAAAGTATTTACGATGAAATACCTAATTTTTTAAGTTTTTTAGAATAAATTCTATACTTAGATGCTGTCTAATAAACTATATTTGCAGACTAATTAACACATCATGGAAGCCTCTTCATTCATATTTTCTGGAAATAATAAAGCACCTAATACAGGGCGATTTACTTGGTCTTCACCTAGTAATATTGCACTAGTTAAATATTGGGGAAAAAAAGAAAACCAAATTCCAGAAAACCCATCTATTAGTTTTACGTTAGATGCTTGTAAAACAACAACAAGTTTAAGCTTTTCTAAAAAAGAGGAGAGTAATTCTTTTTCTTTTGATGTTATTTTTGAAGGGGAAAAGAATCAAGACTTTAAACCAAAAATTGAAACTTTTTTTAAACGTATTGAAGCATATTTACCTTTTTTAAGAAATTATCATTTTACAATTGAAACGGAAAATACATTTCCGCATAGCTCAGGAATTGCGTCTTCTGCTTCCGGAATGAGTGCTTTGGCACTTTGTTTAATGTCTATAGAAAAAGAAATAAATCCGGAAATTACGCCAGAATACTTTAATCAAAAAGCTTCTTTTTTAGCCAGATTAGGTTCTGGAAGTGCTTGCAGAAGTGTAGAAGGAGATTTAATGGTTTGGGGAAAACAGGGAAATATAGCAGCTAGCTCTGATCTTTACGCTATAAAATATCCGTATCCAGTACATCCTAACTTCCAAAACTATCAAGACACTATTCTTTTAGTAGATAAAGGTGAAAAGCAAGTAAGCAGTACGGTTGGTCATAATTTAATGTATAATCACCCTTTTGCACAACAACGTTTTACGCAAGCGGAAGAAAATATGACGAAACTTATGGGCGTTTTTAAAACAGGAGACTTAAAAACGTTTATAGAAATCATTGAAAGTGAAGCCTTAACACTTCACGCTATGATGATGACAAGTATGCCTTATTTTATTTTAATGAAGCCAAATACACTTAAAATAATTAATGCGATTTGGGCGTTTAGAAAGCAAACAGGATTGCATATTAGTTTTACATTAGATGCTGGAGCAAATGTACACGTGCTATATCCAGAAAAGGAAACGGCAGATTGTATAGAGTTTATTAAAAATGAATTAGTTGCGTATTGCCAAAATGGTCACTATATTTGTGATAGGATTGGTTTTGGAGCAAAATTAATGAATAACTAATAATGAAAAATTAATAATTAAATTTAGAAGATTTTAAAATTTAGTTATTATGAAAGAAAATGTTATTAAAACCAAAAGCTTTAATTTTGCTGTAGACATTGTAATGCTTTATAAGGAATTGGCTTATAAACAAAAAGAATATGTGATGTCAAGGCAATTATTAAAATCTGGCACATCTATTGGAGCTAATGTTAGAGAAGCAGAATTTGCACAAAGCAAACCAGATTTTATAAATAAAATGTCAATAAGCTTAAAGGAAGCAAATGAAACTGTTTATTGGATAGATTTGTTACATGCTACCGAATTTATTGATAATAATACGTTTAATAAATATAAAATAAAAGCGGAAGAAATATTAAAATTGTTGGTTAGCATCGTAAAAACATCAAAACAATAATTTTTCATTATTAATTTTACTTTTTTCATTAAAAAATATGAAAGGACCTCTTTTTTACTCGAAAATTTTACTCTTTGGTGAATACGGAATCATTAAAGACTCTAAAGGATTATCTATTCCTTATAGTTTCTATAATGGTGCTTTAAAAATGGATGATAATCCATCCAAAGAAGCAGTAAAATCTAACGCTAGTTTAAAAAACTTTGTTTCGCATTTAAAAGAAATAAAAGAAGAGGTTGTTGTATTTAATTTAAATAGACTAGAAGAAGATGTGCATGCGGGAATGTACTTTGATTCTTCCATTCCTCAAGGCTATGGCGTTGGTAGTTCTGGAGCTTTAGTAGCTGCTATTTATGATAAATATGCACAAGACAAAATTACTGTTCTAGAAAACTTAACTCGTGAAAAATTATTAAAACTAAAAGCCGTTTTTTCGGAAATGGAATCGTTTTTTCATGGTAAATCTTCCGGATTAGATCCTTTAAATAGCTATTTAAGTATTCCAATTTTAATACATTCTAAAGATAATATTGAAGCAACAGGGATTCCTTCGCAAAGGCATAATGGTAAAGGAGCTGTCTTTTTATTAGATAGCGGAATTACTGGTGAAACGGCGCCAATGGTTAGTATTTTTATGGAAAATATGAAGCAAGAAGGTTTCCGAAGTATGCTAAAAGATCAATTTACAAAACATACAGATGCTTGTGTAGACGATTTTTTAAAAGGAGATATAAAATCCCTATTTAAAAATACCAAGCAATTATCTAAAGTGGTATTAAACAACTTTAAACCAATGATACCAATGCAGTTTCATGAACTTTGGAAAAAAGGAATTGATACCAATGAGTACTACTTAAAACTTTGTGGTTCTGGTGGTGGCGGTTATATTTTAGGTTTCACCGAAAATTTTGAAAAAGCAAAGCAATCGCTTAAAGGGTATAGATTAGAAGTGGTTTATAATTTCTAATACTTCCTGTACTTCTTGAATTGTTCTACTAAACGTATCGGCGTGTCGTTATAAGGGTTTCATTAAATAAATTTATGCTTTCCAGAAAACAAAAACATATTTGGCTAAAATTTTTCAGCATGTTTTCTGTGGTTAGAGGCTACAATATTTTAATTGTAGTGATCGCACAATACCTAACTTCTATTTACATTTTAGCGCATGATAAAACGTTGCGTGAAGTCGTTTTAGATCTAAACTTATTGATGCTAGTTCTAGCATCTGCAGCCACAATAGCTGGTGGTTATATTATCAATAATTTTTACGATTCCGAGAAAGATCTAATAAATAGACCGCAAAAATCGATGTTAGATAAATTAGTGAGTCAAAACACCAAACTGTCTTTTTATTTTGTGTTAAACTTTCTATCCGTAATTATGGTAAGTGCCGTTTCATTTAAAGCAGTAATATTCTTTTCCCTATATATATTCGCTATTTGGTTTTATTCCCATAAACTAAAAAAAATGCCAATTATTGGTAATATTACTTCGGCAATACTAACGATAACGCCATTTTTTGCCATTTTTATGTACTATAGAAATTTCGAGCATGTCATTTTTGTACATGCCGCATTTTTATTTTTAATAGTATCTATGCGCGAGTTAGTAAAAGATTTAGAAAATATAAAAGGCGATTTAGCACTTAATTATAAAACCATACCAATTGTATATGGCGTAAAAGCTTCAAAAATAATGCTTACCATTTTTAGTGCATTAACACTGGTTCCTGCATATTTATTGATAAACAGATATCCAATTGGTAAAATGGATTATTTCTTTTATTTAAGTCTGGTATTGCTAATAGCGTTTTTACTATTACTCTTTAAATCGAATACAAAATCACAATACTTAATACTACATAACATCTTGAAATTTATAATAGTAGCCGGTGTTTTTAGCATTTTACTAATCGATGTAGATCTGCTTTTAAATAAGCTCGTTTTAATATAAATTATGGCGTTTGCTACTACGTCTAAACTACGTAGCAACGCGATTTTCACTATACCTGCCTGCCGGCAGGCAGGTCTTTTTTCTATAAGTTTTGATTAGTTATCTTCCATCTAAATATATTTAGATTTCCATAATCTCAAAAAAGGATGCCGTTGCAATCGCTAACGCAAGACATCGGTAGCATCAAAAATCGTAAATCCGCAATCGTAAATCATAATATATACTATATCTTTGCAGCTTTAAAAGAAATAATACATTAAAGAGCAATGAGTAAGCCAAGAGATAGTAAAAGCAAAGGGAAGCTTTCCGGGCGTGGGAATAGTAATACACGTAGCCAAAGCAATGAAAGAGGAAATGCTCCAGTAAAAAAGAAAGCAGCAGGAAATAAAACGCAAAAGCCGCAAAAAGCACAGAAGCCACAAAAAGCATCGGATCCAGATCAAATGCGTTTAAATAAATACATCGCAAATTCTGGTATTTGTTCTCGTAGAGATGCAGATATGCATATCGCAACAGGTTTAGTTTCTGTAAACGGAAAGATCGTTACTGAAATGGGATACAAGGTGAAACTAGAAGATGAGGTTCGTTTTGATGGATCTAGAATCAATCCAGAGAAAAAAGCATACGTTTTATTGAATAAACCAAAAGGTTTTGCAACTACTACCAGTGAAGGTAAAGGACGTACAGTTATGGATTTAGTTGCTAATGCAACCAATTCTAGAATTAAGCCAATAGGTAGACTAGGTAGAAATAGTAAAGGGTTATTGTTATTTACCAATGATGATTTAGTTGCTAAAAAATTCACCAATTCTAAAAATGGTGTACCTCGTTTATTTCAAATAGAGTTAGATAAAAACCTGAAGATTGAAGATCTTAAGAAGATTAGAGAAGGTTTTAGAATAGAAGGGAAATTAATTACTGTAGAAGAAATTAGTTATATCGAAGGCGCTTCTAAAAAAGAAATTGGTCTTAAAATTAAAAACACTGGTAACACGGTACTTCGTGCTATTTTTGATAGTTTAAAATACGAGATTGTAGGTGT
>JAGPUY010000287.1 GCA_018067265.1 Oceanihabitans sp.
CTAGTCCAAATCCATTAATTAGTGATAATAATCAAGAATTATCCTATACTAATTTTTCAAACCCTGTTATCGATATTAATTATAATCCATTCATTTTAAATACTTTATATTATGTAAGACCCTATGTAATAAGTGAATTAGGGATTACTTATGGGGAAGAAATAAGCTTTACAACGCAATCTATAAACGATATAGCTGTTGGAAATGCCTATCAAGGAGGAATGGTTGGTTATATTCTTCAACCCGAAGATTTAGGATATGATGCTTCAACACCTCATGGATTAATTATATATTTTGAAAATGAAAATTATGAATTATATTCTAATTATTGGGGATGTGATGCTATTACTGTAGATGGCACTTTGCCTGATTTTGGGTCTGGTCAAGCAAATACAACAGCGATTATTAATGGATGCAATGATCCTAATTCTGCTGCAAAATATTGCGATGATTTAATAAGTGATGGTTATGAGGATTGGTTTTTACCAAGTATAGAAGAATTAGGGAGAATTAATACAAACTCTAATATTATATATGAATCTATGGGGTTTGATTATTCTTTAGATCTTATATGTTGGACATCTACAGAGGATTATGATGATATATATAATCCTTTCTTACCTAGTCCATATATTGATGCAGTTTATGTCTACTACTTCGGGTCAGTTACTCCATCTACTGAAACAGATGTTTTTCCTAAAATTGAAAACGCGAGTCACCCAACTCCAATACCGAATGTTATGGCTGTGAGATGGTTCTAATTGTCTCTTAAGCTAAAAAGGAGTAGTTGCATGTCTTATTTTTTTAACAAAAAGGCTTATGTATTCATTTAGAAACACCCAAATAGGATTTGGTTTATAATCAATTTTTTAGTTTCATAGATTGAATGATAGTAAAAAAGATATTCATTGTTTTGAATTATAATTTACCCTCTAAACAAAAAGAAATCGGCTTTCATGTCTTCAATTTGTGCGTCTTCATTGGTGATGATATAATCGATAGCTTTAGAGGTGAAAGTGTCTCCTTTTTCAGTTAAAGAAACAATGTTTTTATTTAAAACAATCATGTTGTTTTTAAGCGCTAAATCTAGAACCGTTTTAGCTCTTACTTTTTGCCAATTAATATGTTCTTGCAAATGGTTTACATGACGTTCGCGTTCTTCGGTATGATTTTTTAAATGCAATAAAAAGGTTAGTAAAGATACTTCTATACGTTGCTGTTTTTCTCTATACAAAACTGCTATAATACCTTTGCTTGGTGCAAATAAAAACACGATTAAGAAAATAAAACCGAGCATGGTAGTTATCGATCCCGCAATAGATGCATCTAACCAGTGTGCAAACCAATAACCAGAAATAGCACTTAGTACCCCAAAACTAACAGCGAGCCAGAGCATTTTCTTTAAATCTGTAGTCAATAAATATGCGGTTGCAGCAGGAGCAATCATTAGAGCAACTACTAAAATAGCACCAACAGCATCAAAAGCGCCAACCGTTGTTACCGATGCTACAGACATTAAACCATAATGAATAATTGCTGGTGAAAAGCCTAAGGATGCAGCAAGGCCTTTATCGAAAGTACTTAGTTTTAATTCTTTAAAAAAAGCGAGTAGTAAGCCAATGGTTACCCCTAAAATAGAACCAATAATCCAAAGGGATTTCGGGCCAACATCTGTTCCGCCAATAAATAACCGATCAAAAGGAGCAAAGGCTAATTCGCCAAGTAAAACAGCATCGACATCTAAATGTACATCATTCGCGTTTTTTGCAATTAATATAACGCCAATACTAAACAGCGCAGGAAAAACTAAACCAATTGCTGTGTCTTCTTTTACTAATCCTGTTTTCTGAATGTATTCTACCATAACCACAGTGATTATTCCGGTAAAAGCCGCTAGTAGAATTAGTAATGGGGAGTTTAAATCTTGTGTTATAAAGAACCCAATTACAATTCCTGGCAAGATAGAATGACTAATAGCATCACTAATCATTGCCATTTTACGAAGTACTAAAAAAGTTCCAGGAATAGCGCAAGCAATAGCTACTAGGCTTGCAATAAGTTGTATTTCTATTTGCGCACTATTCATCTTTCGTTTCTTGTTTTGTGTATAAATTTTCAGCAGTTTTAAAACCTAAATCGGTTAAACTCCACATAGAACCATCAATAGTTGCATAATTTTTCTCCACTAGTTTCTGAAGCGTTTTTTTAGTAAAACCTTGAAAGTTATTCAGTAATTTAATGGTATGCGGATGCGAAATGTTTTCATGTGTTTCTGCAATATGATGCATGAAAGCTAAGGTTTTATGTAATTCTAAATCGCGTCTGTTTTTAATAAATCGAATTTGTTTAAAAAGCAATCCTCTGCTTGGTGAAAAAATAAAAGAGAAAACCACAAATACAGCAGCAACTAATACAATAACTGGTCCTGTAGAAAGGTTGTTTTGGCTTGCGCTTATTGCGGTACCAAAAACACCAGAAAAGGCGCCAAATAGAGCGGCTAGAAAAACCATTACGCCAAGGCTGTTCGTCCATTGTCTTGCAGCAGCTGCAGGAGCTAATAACATAGCGCTCATAAGCACAACACCAACCGTTTGTAAACCTAAAACAATAGCTAAAACAATAAAAGTGGTAATAAGGATATCTATAAATTTGGTATTAAAGCCTAAGGTTTTTGTGTAGTCTGCATCGAATAATAGGATTTTAAACTCTTTCCAGAAAAGTAAAAGTACAAACAGGCAAATACCTGTTACTATTGCCATCATCCAAACATCACTTTCTACTAAAGTTGCTGCTTGTCCAAATAAATATTTATCTAAACCAGCTTGATTGGCATTTGGTTGTTTCTGAATAAAAGTTAAAAGTAGCATTCCGAAACCAAAAAAGAGCGATAATATTAATCCCAAAGCAGTATCGCTTTTTAAATGGGTTTTGGTAATAATAGCTCGAATCCAAAAAGTACCAACAAGTCCGCTAACCAAAGCGCCTAATAATAAGATGTTACTATCTTTTGCTCCAGTTATTAAAAAAGCGATTGCAATTCCTGGTAAAGCAGCATGCGAAATAGCATCGCCTAAAAGACTTTGTTTTCGCAGTACAGCAAAGCTACCAAGCATTCCTGTAACGGCACCTAATAGTGCGGTTCCAAGGGTGATGGTTCTAAGTGTGTAGTCTGTAAAGACTAATGAGAAATATTCTGTTATGTCCATAAATTCCTACGAAGGCAGGAATCTCTTCCTACTACGCAATCTGTTTTTTTTATTGGCATTGCGAGACTTTTTGAAGTCGTGGCAATCTTTTGGTTTCTAGTTTTGTTTCTGTTCATTTTATCTTGATACAAAACGAACCAAAAAAGCACAATCAAAATTAGGAAATTGCTAAAGCATCTTTCGCTTTCGAGATTTCGTGCTTGAAGCTGCGCTTCGCATCTTCATCTCTTCGCTCAATATTTCTGAATTTTGATGTTTTCCGACTTTGTCGGAATTTCAAGTTTAATTTATATTTTGACTTTCATTATTTAAATCAAATAACTTTTCCCTTTTTTTTAAGGGAAGGAATTTTTCTAATTATATTTATTTTTTTGTCACTTCGATTTTTTCTTCGGAATTACTCGAAGTGACATCCTTTTATTTATTCGAGTAAGCACTGAACACTGAGAACTATTTTGTTTTTCCTTTCGAGTAAGCACTGCATACTGCGACTGTTCACTGCCTACTTTTTTCTACTCTTGAACACTTACTTTATAGTTAATGCC
>JAGPUY010000290.1 GCA_018067265.1 Oceanihabitans sp.
GATTTTTGGAAGTTCCCCAGAAGCGCAATTAATAGTTTCCGATGGGAAAGCAGAAATTCATCCAATTGCTGGTACTTTTAAACGTACTGGAAATGATGAAAAAGATGCCGAATTAGCAAAACAACTTGCCGTTGATGATAAAGAAAATGCAGAACACGTGATGCTAGTAGATTTGGCTAGAAATGATTTAAGTAGAAACGGAAGCCAAGTAAAAGTAGAAACCTATAGAGAGGTTCAATTTTTCTCCCATGTCATTCATTTAGTGAGTAAGGTTATTGGTGAAAAACATAAAAATGTTTCTACCATGCAAGTAGTTGCAGACACTTTTCCCGCAGGAACTTTAAGTGGCGCACCAAAACATAAAGCGATGCAGCTTATTGAAAAATATGAAAAAACGAGTCGTGCCTTTTATGGCGGCGCTATCGGTTTTATGGATTTTGAAGGTAACTTTAATCATGCTATTATGATTAGAACATTCTTAAGTAAAGACCATAAACTGCATTGGCAAGCTGGTGCAGGAATTGTTTCTAAATCCAATCCAGAAAACGAATTACAAGAAGTATACAATAAGTTAGGTGCATTAACAAAAGCTATAGAATTAGCAGAAAAAATTGACCGATGAAAATAAAAGTATTAGTAATAGATAACTACGATAGTTTCACCTACAATTTAGTGCACTATTTAGAAGATTTAAATTGTGAAGTAACCGTAAAAAGAAACGACAAACTGACTTTAGAGGAAGTAGATGCTTTTGATAAAATTGTACTTTCTCCAGGACCTGGAATTCCGGAGGAAGCAGGTTTATTAAAAGAAATCATAAAAGCGTATGCGCCAACAAAAAGTATTTTAGGCGTTTGTTTAGGGCAGCAAGCTATTGGAGAAGTTTTTGGAGGAAAAATAATTAATCTCGAAGAAGTGTATCATGGCGTTGCAACCAATATTACGGTAACCGTGGATGACGAATCGCTCTTTAACGGATTAGAAAAAACATTCCCCGTTGGCAGATACCATTCTTGGGTTGTAGATCCTAATTTACCAGAGGAATTAGAAGTTACTTCTTTGGATGAAAACGGACAAATAATGTCGCTACGTCATAAATTTTATGATGTTCGTGGTGTACAATATCATCCAGAATCGGTTTTAACACCAAACGGAAAACAGATATTAGAGAATTGGGTTAACAATTAGTAGCAAGCATTTAACCCTACGAATCTTGAATATCCATATAGGGTGCCACTTCGAGTGATTTTTGAAGCATGAAAAAATAGTATCGTGAAGCTTTTATTAGTTCTAGACACCATTGCAAGAAAAAATTAAAATCACTCGAACGGACGAAAATAAAGTAACGAAAGATCCATTTAAAAGATTTCCGCCTTCGCGGAAAGGATAAATAAAAATTTATCAATGAAACAAATATTAAACAGATTAATAAACCACGAAAACATCTCTACAGAAGAGGCGAAACAGGTTTTAGTAAATATATCCAAAGGCGATTATAACCAAAGTCAGATTGCATCTTTCTTAACGGTTTACATGATGCGAAGCATTACTTTGGAAGAGTTGCAAGGATTTAGAGACGCATTATTAGAATTGTGTATTCCTATAAACTTATCCGATTATAATGCTATTGATTTATGCGGAACTGGTGGCGATGGAAAAAATACATTTAACATTTCTACTCTAGCATCCTTTGTAACTGCTGGAGCTGGCGTACATGTTGCTAAACATGGTAACTACGGTGTATCTTCCGCTTCTGGATCTTCCAACGTCATGGAAGCTTTAGGTATTCATTTTTCTAGTAAATCCGATTTCTTAAAGCATTCCATAGAAAAAGCAGGCATTTGCGTTTTACATGCACCACTATTTCATCCTGCGATGAAAAATGTCGCTCCAATACGTAAAGAACTAGGTGTAAAAACCTTTTTTAATATGTTAGGACCAATGGTAAATCCGTCGTTTCCCAAAAACCAATTAGTAGGCGTTTTTAATTTAGAACTGCAACGTCTTTATGGGTATTTATACCAAGAAACAGATACCAACTACAGCATCGTACACGCATTAGATGGCTATGATGAAATTTCATTAACTGGAAACACCAAGATTATTTCTAATGCGACAGAAACCATGTTATCGCCAAAAGATTTAAACGTAGAAGAAATTAATCAAAGGGATATTTTTGGTGGGGATACGGTAAAGTCTTCCGCAAAAATATTCTTAAACGTTATCAAAGGAAAAGGAACAGAAGCGCAAAATAATGTGGTTTGCGCCAATGCAGGATTAGCAATTGCTACCGTAAATAAAATAGATCATCAAACCGGATTTGAACTAGCAAAAGAATCGCTATTAAGCGGAAAAGCAAAAGCGAGTTTAGATGCTTTGATTGCATTGAGTAAATAATGTTAGCTGTTAGCAAAAATGAAAAGGGTTAAGAAGAAACAAGAACATAACAAAAAAGAAAGCCCTGAATCAATTCGTAGAATGGAACATTGAAATGCAGAAATAATGAGCGAAGGAATGGAGATGCAAAGCGAAGCTTTAAGCACAGGGCAGAGCGTCAAGAAAATGTATTGAATACATTTTTAGCGAATGAGCCAGATGGCGCGAAGGAAAAGAGAATGTTCCGCAGGAATTTCCTCATTTCAATATGATTTTTTGGTTCGTTTTGCATCAAGGCAAAATGAACAGAACAGAAATAAAAAAATAAAGTTCCTGAATCTAATTCGGAACAAAAAAATAAAGATTAACATAATAAGATTTCCGCTTTAGCGAAAAGCAAATATGGACATATTACAAAAAATAGTAAAAGACAAACGCATCGAAGTTAACCTTCGCAAGCAACTAATTCCTATCCAACAATTAGAGCAATCTATTTTGTTTGAAAGACAAACGATTTCCTTAGCAAAAAACTTAAGAAGTAGTACCTCAGGAATCATTGCAGAACACAAACGACGTTCGCCATCCAAACAAGTAATCAATCATGATTTAAACGTTTTTGATGTTGCAAAAGGATATGAAGAAGCGGGAGTTTGTGGCATGTCTGTGCTTACCGACGGGAAATACTTTGGAGGTTCTCTAGACGATTTACTTACCGCAAGAGCAAGTTGTAATTTGCCATTGCTTCGTAAAGAATTTATAATCGATACCTATCAAATTCTAGAAGCAAAAGCGTATGGCGCAGATGTTATTTTATTAATTGCAGCTATATTAACAAGAGAAGAAATTAAGCAGTTTTCAGAATTTGCAAAAAGCGTATCTTTAGACGTGCTTTTAGAAGTACACAATGAAGAAGAATTACACAAATCTATTATGCCTAGCCTAGATATGTTAGGTGTAAATAATAGAAATTTAAAAACGTTTGAAGTCAGCTTAGAAACCAGCAAGAAACTAAGTGAACAGATTCCTAACGATTTTGTAAAAGTATCAGAAAGCGGCATTAGTTCTGTCGAAGCTATAAAAGAATTACAACCTTATGGCTATAAAGGATTCTTAATTGGTGAAAACTTTATGAAAACAGAAAACGCTGGCGAAAGCGCGAAACAATTTATAGAACAATTAAAGTAATGTCACTTCGAGTGTTTTGTGAAACAAAATGTATCGAGAAGTAAAATATTTGATTAAAAATTTAAACAATTAGTTTGTCATTCCGTACTAGGTGCGGAATCCACTCTAAATAGTACTAACATAAAAAAGATTCTGAATCAAGTTCAGAATGACAAAAATTATGAAACTAAAAATATGCGGAATGAAATCCGAAAACAACATTTTAGATGTTGCAGAAATACAACCAGATTATCTAGGTTTTATATTTTACGAAAAATCACCAAGATTCTTTAATACCGAAATCCCTGAATTACCTGAAAGTATTGAGAAAATCGGCGTTTTTGTAAATGCATCGCTCAACTATATTGTAGACAAAATAGAGACCTATAATCTACAGGGCGTACAATTACACGGCGATGAATCGCCAGAGTTTTGCGAACAGTTAAAGGAATATGATGTATTCGTTATAAAAGTATTTTCGGTAAAGAATCAATTCGACTTTAGCGTTTTAGAACCTTATGAGGATGTTTGTAAATATTTCCTTTTCGATACCAAAGGGAAAGAACCAGGAGGAAATGGTTATCCTTTTAACTGGAATGTATTTAAAAAATACCCTTCTAAAAAACCATACTTTTTAAGTGGCGGAATTGGTCCAGAAGAAATAGAAGCTTTACTCTTATTCTTAAAGCGTCCAGAATCTGATCTATGTTGTACACTCGATTTAAACAGCAAATTTGAAAAATTACCAGGCGTAAAAGATCTTAGTAAACTAAAAGAATTTAAACACCAATTGGCTATTAACAACTATATCCGTTAGGAATAGAATATGGAAAAACCATGAATTATAATATTAACGAAAAAGGATACTACGGCGAATTTGGTGGTGCATACATTCCAGAAATGCTGTATCCTAATGTAGAAGAGTTGCGTCAAAACTATTTAAAAGTGATGGCAGAACCCGACTTTATAAAAGAGTTTGACCAACTACTAAAAGATTATGTTGGTAGACCTTCCCCGCTCTATTTTGCAAAACGTCTTTCCGAGAAATACAATACAAAAATTTACCTAAAGCGTGAAGATTTAAACCATACCGGAGCGCATAAAATAAACAATACGATTGGGCAAATTTTAATGGCACAGCGTTTAGGAAAGCACAGAATTATTGCCGAAACTGGCGCAGGACAACATGGTGTTGCCACCGCAACCGTTTGTGCATTAATGGGCTTAGAGTGTATTGTGTATATGGGAGAAATTGACATTGCAAGACAAGCACCAAACGTTGCCAGAATGAAAATGTTAGGCGCAACGGTAATTCCTGCATTATCAGGAAGTAGAACGTTAAAAGACGCAACCAACGAAGCCATTCGCGATTGGATTAACAATCCGGTAGACACCCATTATATTATTGGTAGTGTTGTTGGTCCGCATCCATATCCAGACATGGTCGCACGTTTTCAATCTGTAGTTTCCGAGGAAATTAAATGGCAATTACAAGAACACGAAGGCAAAACAAAACCAGATTATGTAGTCGCTTGTGTTGGTGGAGGAAGTAATGCTGCTGGTGCATATTATCACTTTTTACAAGATACAGATGTGAAACTAATTGCTGTCGAAGCTGCCGGTTTAGGTGTAGATTCTGGCGAAAGTGCTGCAACTTCTGTGTTAGGAAAAGAAGGCGTTATTCACGGTAGTAAGACTTTGTTGATGCAAACCAATGACGGACAAATAACAGAGCCATATTCTATTTCGGCAGGACTAGATTATCCAGGTGTTGGTCCAATGCATGCGCATTTGTATAAAACAGGTCGCGCAGAGTTTATTGCCATTACAGACGATCAAGCCATGAAGGCTGGACTACAATTATGTAAGTTAGAAGGTATTATTCCCGCTATTGAAAGCTCACATGCACTTGCCGTTTTCGAGCAGAAAAAGTTTCAACCAGAAGACATTGTGGTGTTGAGTTTATCTGGTCGTGGGGATAAGGATTTACAGAATTATATAGATTATTTCAAATTATAATTTTTTCATAAGGATTAGGGCGTTACTTTTTGCTCATACCTGCCAGGTTTTTAAAACCTTGCAGGATCGCAAAAAGTCAGGCTTTCCAGGCTCGCTATCAAAGATGAGCTCAAACAAACCTTTCAATCCTTAACGCAAACCACCTCGTCTTTGTGCAAGAAAAGCACAAAGCCACTCCTCCTTAAAAAAAGGAGGAGAGTAAATAGTAACAACCAAAAGAATTTAGAACAAACACAGCAAAAAATCAAATCCTAATTTCCGACACAGTCGGAAGCAACGATTTTCAGAAATAAAGAGCGAAAATGCGGAACTGCGAAGCGCAGCTTCAAGCATGAAGCTTTGAAAGCGAATGCTGCTTTAGCAATTTCCTAATAAATCGTTTTGAATTTTTGGTTCGTTTTGTTTCAAGACAAAATGAACAGAAAGAAAAAGAAGTACATTAAACAGATCCTGAGTCCAGTTCAGGAAGACAAACTATAAATCGTGAATAGAATCAATCAGAAATTACAAGAAAACAAAAAACTACTTTCTATATACTTTACAGCAGGTTATCCAAATTTAGATAACACTGCAACCATCCTTCAAAACTTAGAAAAAAGTGGTGTAGACATGATAGAAATAGGATTACCATTTAGTGATCCCTTAGCCGACGGACCAACCATTCAAGCGAGTTCTACACAAGCTTTAAAAAACGGCATGACTACCGAAGTACTTTTTAATCAGTTAAAAGATATTCGTAAAACCGTTTCTATTCCGTTAATCATCATGGGATATTTTAATCCTATGTTACAATATGGCGTAGAAGCTTTCTGTAAAAAATGTCAGGAAGTTGGTATCGACGGATTAATAATTCCGGACTTACCGGTAGATGTGTATAACGACGATTACAAAGCCATTTTTGAAAAATACGGATTGATTAATGTGTTTTTAATAACGCCGCAAACTTCTGTAGAACGTATCCACTTTATAGACGCTATTTCTAGCGGATTTATTTACATGGTAAGCAGCGCAAGTGTTACAGGAAGTAGTTCTGGTTTCGGAGAAGAACAAACCAATTACTTTCAACGTATTGCAAAGATGAAACTTAACAATCCGCAAATTATTGGTTTTGGAATTTCCAACAACGAAACTTTTACACAAGCAACCACACATGCAAAAGGAGCTATTATTGGTTCTGCTTTTATAAAACATCTAACCAATAAAGGTGTTGCCAATATGGACGCGTTTGTTTCTAACATTTTAAAATAGTTTAACGCAATGTTGTGAGAAGTTTTACAATTAAATTGTATCTTAAATTTAAACCAATAGAAACAATTTAGATAATGGGAATGATTAAAGATAGAAAGAAATTTAAGACTACAGTAAGACAAACCAATCCAACCAATCCGAAAGGATATTCCACGATGGAAACTAATGATTTTGACATAGATAAAAAAACCATTAAAAAGCAACAAAATAAAACGAATAGCTAATTAAGTTTAGCTCTGTTATTTAATGCCTATTCAGTATATTTGAATAGGCATTTTATATAAATTAATGTTTATAAACTTTAAAATTATGAAATATCATCTTATTATAAATAGTGTGAAATCTGTTGAAAAATTAGAAAATGCTTGGTCCGATTCGGATTATATAAATCTATTAGACAGGTTTGGATTAGCGAATGCAGAAACTTCTAATTCAGAAGAACTATTAGAGTTACTATACCTTGCCATTTCAGATTTTGAGCCAGAGGAAGCTGCAGCAATTGTACTAGATTATAAATTATCTAAACATTTAAACAAAAACCAAATAGACGAAATTTCGCATGAAATGTTATTAGATAAGATTTCTGAAGAATATGCCGATATTACATTACACCATGAATTATACAATATTAATCAATTGTTAAACAGCGCATATAATGGTACATTCCCTAATGCAAAAGCAACCATCATTACTTTTGAAATCACACCAAACAAAGAAATTACCAAAGAGATTGTATTAAAAGCGTTATGTGTTACACTAGCAAATAATAATGTAATAAAAAGGCTATTTGTAGATCAATTAGCAGGAAAAGAAGCATTTGATGAGGCTGAGGATATTATTTGGAAATTAGAATCCAAAGAAAATAACACCTATGCGTTAACCACTTCAGACTATTGGATGAGTAGAGATGAATTTATTGATGCAGAATTTGACGTAAATGTTTTGGAATTTGAAGAAGAAAACGAATAGTTAAGAAAACATGAAATTACTAAACGACTGGAAACTTATAACATTATTATGTTTAACCTTAGGTCTAGCTCCTTTTTTACCCGAAGCACATATTATTGGTAAACTAAAATGGGTTTTTGGTGGTGCAAAAGGAATGCAATTTATGGATTGGTTTGATATTGTTTTACATGGCTTTCCTTTTATATTGCTTATTCGATTAATTATATTAAAACTTATTTCAAAAAATGCCGCTTAACATTGTACTTATAGAACCCGAAATACCCAACAATACCGGAAACATTGGTCGATTAGCATTAGCTTCTGGATCCAATTTACACTTAGTAAAACCGTTTGGTTTCGAAATTACAGATGCGCGATTAAAACGTGCTGGATTAGATTATTGGCAGCACCTCAACTTACATTATTACGATAATATAGAAGACTTCTTAACGAAAAATAAAGATGCCAATATGGTGTTTTTATCTAGTCATGGCACTCAAAACCATTGGGATATTAAATATGAAGAAAATATGTTTTTAGTTTTTGGAAAAGAGTCTGCAGGTTTGCCAAAATCTATTATAGAAAATAATAAAGACAAGTTGTTTAAGATTCCCTTATACAGCGAACATGTGAGAAGTTTAAACCTTGCCAATGCAGTTAGTATTGTTATTTACGAAGGTTTACGTACTTTACAATAACGTAAAACTTGTTTAGCATTAAAAATAATCATACGCTGTTTAACTCTTGATAATAAAACTATGAATCCACTAATAAAAGCATTTTGTTTTCTAGCGATCTTTTCCTTACTTGGCTGCCAACAGGATAAGAAATTGCCT
>JAGPUY010000300.1 GCA_018067265.1 Oceanihabitans sp.
CTAGTATTTTACCAACCTGCCCAACGACAGTACCAACAGCTCCGCCCGCTCCAGACACTACAAGTGTTTCGCCTTTTTTCGGTAATCCTATTTCGGTTAAACCTAAATAAGCGGTAAGCCCAGTCATTCCTAAAATCCCTAAATAACTTGATAATTTAGCTTCATTTTGATTTACTTTTTGTAAACCTTTTCCGTTGGAGGTTTGGTATTCCTTCCATTCTAAACTACCAGAAACAAAATCCCCTTTTTTAAAATCTGCCTGTTTGCTTTCTATCACTTCGGCAATGATTCCCGATTGTATTGGTTTATTTAATTCGAACGGAGGAACATAGGATTTAGCATCATTCATCCTGCCACGTAAATATGGATCGACCGAGACATAGACTGTCTTTAATAAAATGGCACCATCTTTAATAGTAGGAACTTCTTCGCTGATAAATTTAAAATCGCTCAGTGTCGGTTTTCCTTGTGGACGTTTGTTTAAAATAATTACTTTATTCATGTTTTAAAATTTTTATAGGTTCGCTTTTCATTCCAAATAAAAAGCTAATCGTTGTTTTTGTATTATTCAGGCTATGAAGATTAATAATTCTTTAAGCGCCCTTCTATGGTTTCTAATGAAGCCTTTAATTTTTCAAGCGCATGATTCACTGCTGCTTCTAAGGTATTTGCATTACTGGTAACAGCAATGGGTTGCCTATTTTCAAGCCTTGCTTCGAGCATACAACGTTTGTCATTCTCTCCATTTTTAAGGCTGTTTACATCTGACAGATGAACTTCAATTCTTGTTATATTATCGCTAAAAGTCGATAGTTCATCTTTTATAATTGTGTTCAAATAACTTTCAAGTCTTTCGTCTCCAGTTATATTTTTATCGGTATTTAATTGAATTATCAAGATTTTTTGTTTTAAGGATTATTTTTAAAAATATGTGTTTCATATTTTTTTTAATTAATTACTAAATATCACTTTCAGGGCTTTTTCTTTAACTGAATTAAGTAGTTAACTCTATTGTGAATTCTGTTCCTTGGTTAACGTTGCTCACCACACTTATTTTTCCGCCTAATTTTTCTACTTGAACTTTCACCATATACAATCCCATTCCTTTTCCTTCGGCTTTGCCGGTATGAAAGCGTTTGTATAATCCGAATATATCACCCCCATTTTTTTTTAGGTCAAACCCCAAACCATTATCTTTAAATGTGAGAATAATTTTTTCATCAACCATGTCGCTTTTAATTGTAATGTATAATGGCACATTATGTCTTCTGTATTTAATGCTATTTGAAATAAGGTTATAAAAAATACTATATATAAAACTTTTAATCGTGAACATTTTATCCACTCGCTTAAAATCTATTATAAATTGGGCTTTCTCTTTTTCCAGAATGTTTGGGATACTGTCTTGAATAGCACTAACAATTTTTGAAAAATGAACCGGCCTCTTTTTATCGTTTAATTGTTCCTCAGTACTTAAAATAACATTCAAATCAACAATCACCTCATTTAATCTTTCAGCAGAAGTAGTAAGTGCATTCATAAAAAGTATTCTTTCGTCTTCTTTTAAGTCTTTATCATTTATCAATGCTGTCAAACTAATAATATTTGTAATAGGAGCTTTCAGGTCATGAGAAAAAACACTACCAAAGTACTCGTGGTCTTTATTTCGCTGAACTAAATCAGCTGTAATTTTTTCTTTAAGGGCTTCCTCTTCCTTTTGCTTTGAAACATCCCTAAAAACAAGTACAGCTCCCATAACATTTCCATTAGTATCGAGAATAGGCGCACAACTGTCGTTAATATAATATTCCTTTTCCTCATTGCGGGAAATCAATACAGTGTCCGGATCTATTTTTAATGTTTTTCCCGTTTTAAGAACTGATTCAATCGGGTTATCACTTATTTCCCTAGTTAGTTTATTGATAATATGAAACACCTCAGTTATTGGTTTGTTTTCTGCGTCTTGTGATTTCCACCCTGTAAGCTTTTCAGCTATCTTATTCATTATTATGATGCTTCCATCCATATCCGTCGCAATTACCGCATCACCAATACTCTGAAGTATAACCGACTGTCGCTCTTTTTCAAATTGAAGATCGACATCAAATTGTTTTTTCAGCGCATTCTTATTACTAAAAAACGTAACAAGGTTATCGTACGACGAATTTGTATTTAGACGCTTCTTAATATTCATGATAAAAAATTATTTTGTTTGATTATAAAAATAACACTGTCTGTTATTCATCGCGATATGAAACATAGAAGGTACATATTTGCATTGCTATGCTTTATTGTTATATATATGTCTAAAAAGTAACTCGAACTTGAAAGAGCTTATTCTCCACAATTTTTTAATTAATCCTAATTCCTAGTACTAAGAGAAACGTAAATTTTATTTTATGAAGCGTGTTATAGATTGATATTTAGTTCGACACTTCAAAAGTAAGTGAATAACAAGAAATGTAAAATGACCTGGGTCATCCGTATCTAAAATTTAATAGTCAACCTTTGTTTCTCAATATTTAATATAAACACCGACAACATTTGATGACTGAAAATTCAGAAGAATTGGATAATAATTTAGACAATCACTACATACATCGCAGTAATTGGTTAATAGCTGCATTTACAATAGGCGGCCTACTTCCTTTTTTAGTTACACTTTTTCTTCCTTTAAACAGTATGGAATATTCCTTTTATGGTTCTGTCCTACTCTTTCTTATAATTTTAGGCATAGTAACAGCTAAAACAGGTGGTTCCATAATTTGGAAAGCAATTTTAAGAATTACGTTTTGGGGAACTGTTGCCATGGGTCTGACAGCGATAGTTGGTTATTATTTTAATGCGAACATAAGTTAAACTTTTAAATAGCACCATGATAGAATTCAAATCTCTTAATAGATTATCCGTTCATTTAGACCACCTCATCAAAGGTCGCTTATGGTTAAAAGTCATCATTGGGCTTCTTTTAGGGGCTGGAATAGGAGTTTTACTTAATCCATCGGCAGGATTCCTTTCAGAAAGTATGAGTTTAAAAATTGCGGATTGGCTTGATCTACCGGGTCAAATTTTTATGAGGTTGGTGCAAATGATTATGATTCCATTGATATTCACATCGATTATTACTGGAATTGTAGGAAACACGTCTGAAAATCTGAAAACTTTTGGTCTTAAGCTATTATTATATTTTGTTTTTACAACTACTGTTGCCATAGTAATTGGTCTGGTAGTTACACTAATTTTGAAACCGGGTCAATATATTTTTGAGTTAGGTGGATTTCCAAATAGTGGTGAAAGCCAAATAGTACCTAATGAACAAACAGACCTTATCGGAAACATTCCAAATGCGATATCAAACCTTATTCCTAATAATCCGCTGGAGTCCATTTTGACAGGAGAAATGTTAGGTGTGGTAATTTTCACAATCATTATTGGTGTTGCAATTACACAACTCAATCAGAAAACAGCAACCCCTATTATTCGTTTTTCTGAAGCCATTCAGAAAATCTGTATGATAGTTGTATCTTGGGCTATGATGCTTGTTCCTTATGCTGTATTTGGCTTAATGGCAGCATTATTATCTAGAACAAGCGCTGCCGTATTTCTTGGTTTGGGTTATTATATGGCGGTAGTTATTTTAGGCCTCATTCTATTATTGACCTTTTATTTAGTTATAGTCTTTGTCGTTACTAGGAGAAATCCCTTCAATTTTCTAAAAGCAATTAGAGACCCTCAATTATTAGCTTTTTCTACTGCCAGTTCAGCAGCCGTTATGCCGCTTTCAATGAAAACCGCAGATGAAAAACTAGGAGTATCTTCCAATATTAGTGATTTTGTTATTCCAGTAGGAGCTACCATGAATATGGACGGAACCGCTTTATTTCAATGCGTAACCACTTTATTTATGGCACAAGCCTATGGTATTGAATTGTCTATAATGAGTATTCTATTAATTACATTTACTGTTGTGGCTGCTTCTATAGGAACACCTGCTATTCCTGGAGGTGGCGTTATTATTCTTACCTCCGTATTACAAAGCTCGGGAATTCCAGTTGAAGGTCTTATTATTATTATAGGCATAGACCGTATTCTCGGAATGTTTAGAACTGCAGTTAATGTAACGGGCGATTTAACAGCATGCATCGTATTTAACAAATTTTATGGAGTCAAAGAAAAACCAGAGACACTTGCTAATACTAGCAAAAGTGCATTGTGATAAATTCTTTCTTTTGAAATAATTCTTAAAAGGGTATGTCTTTATAGATTATCAATAACTCTTTTCAACTTATCTCTAATTTCAGCAGCTATGTTTCCTAAAGCTTTATTCTCAACGGAAACCATTGATGATACTGGATCCACAGCAGAAACTTCAATATTTCCAGTTACTTTTTCTTGAATTATTACATTACAAGGAAGCATGGTACCAATTTTATCTTCAGCTTGTAATGCCTTGTAAGCAAATGGCGCATTACATGCTCCCAAAATGGTATAATTATAGAAATCTACCTCTAGTTTTTTCTTTAAAGTAGATTTTATATCAATTTCTGTAAGGACGCCAAACCCTTCCTTTTCAAGCTCTGTAATTGTTTTTTTTACCGCTTTATCAAATGTGGTATTGCTTATTGTTGTTTTAAAGTAATATTCCATGTTTTCTATAGTTTATACGTTTTTGGTAAGTACTCATTTTCGATTCTGTTCAATTTCTACTTTCCTATTAGGATTTAAGACATCGGATTCCTGCAATTCAGAAATAATTTTTTCATCTTTTCTTAATGTAGATTTAAGAGCAATAATTATTGGTGCTAGAATAAAAATAGCAATTAGAACACCTAAAGCGAATAAAGAAAAAATTAATAAAGCTAAGGATGTTTTAATATCCCAAAATAATAGCGCTATACTTACTTCATTCGTGTTTTGAAGTGTGAATACAACAATAAATATCAGTGTGATAATTGTTAGTATGATATAAGTTGTTTGTTTCATTTTAAGTGAGTTTTAAAGTTTACTTACATTTTTCTTTTGTTCAAAATAGCGTTAAACACTTCATCTATTCTCTAATTTGCTTTTGCTTTGAATTTTTCTTTTTTCATTTTTTCACCTAATTAGTTACCGTTATTTGAACTTCAATGTTACCGCGTGTAGCATTGGAGAAAGGACATACTTGATGTGCTTTTTCTGCTAATTCCTTTGCTTTCTCTAAGCTTACCTCTGGAATATTTACGGCTAATTCTGCCGCTAGTCCATAACCACCGTTTTTGATCCGGCCGATACTTATTTTTGCATTTACGCTTGTTTCACCTGTCTCTATTACGCCTTGTGTAATAAGTAAATTTAAGGCACTATCGAAACAAGCTGAATATCCAGCTGCAAAAAGCATTTCAGGATTTGGATAATCGTCACTTACTCCGCCCATTGCTCTAGGTGATCTTACTTGTAGGTCCAAAATATCATTATTACTTTTTACGTGGCCATTTCGACCACCTGTTGCAGTTGCTTCTGCTGTATATATTGCTTTCATTCTTGAAATAGTTAAAGTGTTATTTAGAATTTATATGAAATAAAAATGATTGACCAGTATAGCCAGAATTGCTATAGCATTTTGAGCGCTGATCTTAATTCTTCTTCGTTTTCCATGACATCGAGTGAGCGGGTTGTATAGTGAATTTGCATGCTGGGCTTGCCCACTTCGTTGCTAAGCGTACTTTTAATTACGACTCTGTCAGTCATCCAAACGGTATAAAAACTAAGGTCGCCGTCCGATACAGCTTGTCCTGGGTTTGCCTTATCGTTCGCCGTGTCATCTGAAATCCACCTTTCCTTCTGCTTGGTGGGAGTACCGTATTTTTCGGTGATTAAGTCTGAAAATGCATTATAATTCAGCACATAACGCTCGGGGTTGTTGTACTTTCTGGCAAAAATATAAACCGTTTCAATCAATTTACTTTGCCCATTGAATACATAAAGAATCTTGACATCTTTGCCACCGAGAACATCGCTATATAGCAGTTCGACTCTATCCTTTCTAGTAACATATTTTGCCTTTTCTTCAGACAAGACTTTGTCAAATGAATCACCCCAAGTAAATTCCCTGAAATCATTTTGTTGATTTTGACAGTAGCCTATTCCTTGAATAAGAAGGAACAGATAACATAGTATTAAAGTTCTCATAATTTTGGTATTAAAATTAATTTATATACTCTTAATCAATAAAGTTTTAAAAAAATCTTGCATTAATTATTGGAATTGTCTGATATTTATTTTGGAATAAAAGCCAGGAAGTTTGTACGCTTCTTAGTTAGCCTTCTTACCCTCGCTGCGAAAAGTCTCCACAAATGGTGGCCGTCCGAAATCACAAAAGTGCTGATCTAAATCTATTATTTTTTTCCCTAAGAAATTAATCTCATTCATACGATTTTAGTAAACGCTTTTTTTCATCATTATTTACTATTTTAAAATAAGTCGGCAGAAGTTATAATGAATACTATGAAGGAAACAAAAATTACAATTACAATAAAATAGAAACCAACTTTTGTCAATTTATTTTTTTGAAACAAGTAGTTTCGTGTTTTTTCCTTCTCGTTTTTTACAAAATTAAAATCCTCTTTTCCTTGTTTCATTAGTTCTTGTTTTTAATTCGTTTAATTCATACTTTTCTTATTTATTCAAAATAGCTTTTAACACTTCATCTTTGTCTATTTTTTTAGTGCAAAAAAAACAGTATTTAAAGTCTAATTCATCAGTAGAAGGCATTCTTTCTTCTGCAACACCATAAGATTCCGTGAGACAAACAATTACAGCATCACCAGGATTTCCAACTGATGGTTTGCCAACGATAAATACATCGGCAATATGTGCTCTGGAAATCTCATCAAAATTAAGGGAATAAATTATGCATTAAAATGACTTGGATCATGATTTTTAAATAATTGAAAATCAAATAAATAATTAAGACTTATACCATTTTAAATAGTCTACATTGTAAGACACATAAGTTATTTATAATAATGGATACAGGATTACAAGGTCTAGCATTTTTTCAAGGCATTTTTCAATACTCTGTGGAAGGTATTTTAGTTGTTGATGCAGATGGCATCATTATTAAAGCCAACCCAGCTAGTGAAGAACTCTTTGGTTATAATGAAGGCGAACTCTTATCTCATAATATAGAAAGCCTTGTCCCTAATAAATTCAAAATAAATCATAAAAGCCATAGAGAAAGATACAATGTAAAACCAAAGGCACGGCGAATGGGTCAAAATCTAGATTTGTGGGGATTAAAAAAAGATGGCTCTCAATTCCCTTTAGAAATAAGCTTAAGCCCGACCACCATCGATAAAAAACAAGTTATAATAGCGTTTGTACTAGATATTTCGGAGCGAGAAAAAATAGAAAAAAAACTAAATATTAGTCAAGCCAAATTAAAAATATATTCTGAAGAATTAGAGAAAGAAGTAGCTAGTAGAACTAGTGAACTAACCTCTACCGTTCAAAAATTGGTGGCATCTAATTTAAGTCTAGAAGATCAAATACAAGAAACGCAAGAGGCCCAAAAAAGAGCCATTGTTAATAAATCCTTATCCTCGGCAATTGCTAAGAATTTCCCTAATGGGTTTATCATTGTTTTTAACTCCAATTTTGAAATGCTACTTATAGAAGGTGAAGCTATTATAAAATTAGGGCTAGATAAATTGATTTTTGAAGATACCACTGTTGATGACATCACCATATTTTCCGAAAAACAAAAAACAAAACTAAAAAAGGATATATTAAAAACAATTGCTGGAGAACACCTTAGGTTTGAAATAACCTACAAAGACCAATACTTCTCGGTAAATACTATTCCATTACTCGATGAAAACACTATTATTTCTAGTGCCTTATTTGTGTATAGCGATATCACGATACAAAAGAAAATTGAAAGCGTTGCTAAAAGTGCATTAAAAAAAGAACAGGAACTTAACGAATTAAAATCACGATTTGTTTCCATGGCATCGCACGAATTTAGAACACCTTTGAGCGCTATACAAACCTCAGCAATCCTTATTGACAGACAAAATGAAGCTGGGAAGGAACAAAAACGTGAGAAGTATGTGGCTCAAATTAAGAAAAATGTAAAGCAGTTGGTCATTATTTTAAATGATTTCTTATCCCTCAGTAAGCTAGAAGAAGGAAAAGTTAAAG
Source organism: Oceanihabitans sp. (assembly GCA_018067265.1). Lineage (GTDB taxonomy): Bacteria > Bacteroidota > Bacteroidia > Flavobacteriales > Flavobacteriaceae > Oceanihabitans. The sequence goes on from JAGPUY010000300.1 coordinate 8,182, forward strand.
CAAATAAGGAGCTGTTTGATTTTGTTCACTTTTCTAAAATACTTGCTGAAGAAGTGTCCACAACTAAAAAAACAGGTAAGAACATCATTTTAGTAGCACCAGACTATCCGCTTTCCCTAAATCTTGACCGAAAACTAGTACGTACCATTTTAATGAATTTATTGTCAAATGCCATCAAGTATTCTCCTAAAAACACAGAAGTTCGTATTACAATTGAAGAAGGTGACATATTTGTCACGCTTCAAATTCAAGACCAAGGCATTGGCATTCCAGAGGACGAACAAGAGAAACTATTCGAGCGTTTTTTTAGAGCAAAAAATGCACAGGATATTCAAGGAACGGGACTTGGTCTTAATATTGTAAAACAATATGTAGAGCTTATGGATGGCACTATTGATTTTAAAAGTGAAATCAATAAAGGCTCTACTTTTTTAATCCAGTGGCCAAAACCTTCTAAATAAAAAAAAATGACAAAAATACTTTTAATAGAAGACAATCAAGATGTACGAGAAAATACCGCAGAAATTTTAGAATTAGCAAACTACGAGGTTTGCACAGCAGAAAATGGTAAGAAAGGTCTTGAAGTTGCGATGCGTATACAACCAGATATTATTATCTGTGACATTATGATGCCAGAAATGAATGGAT
>JAGPUY010000303.1 GCA_018067265.1 Oceanihabitans sp.
TTCACGGTTGGATCTTTAAGCACAAATTCGGCACTTGCCGGACCGGTACAATCGCCTGTCATTAGTAATCTATTTTGAATATAAACACCATCACTTGTGGTGTAACCAACACGATGGCCATTCATTTTTGCAATATGTGCAATAAGTCTGGTTGTTGTTGTTTTGCCGTTCGTTCCAGAAATTGCTACAATAGGAATACGTCCTGTTTCGCCTTTTGTTGGAAATAACTTATCAATTACTGGCGCTGCAACATTACGTGGCAAACCAGTCGTTGGTGCTAAGTGCATTCTAAATCCTGGACCAGCATTTACTTCTAAAACAGCGCCACCAGTTTCTGAAAGTGGTTTAGAAATATCGGTGGTCATGATATCAATGCCGCAGATATCTAAATCTATAATTTTAGAAATACGTTCTGCCATGGCAATATTTGCAGGATGAATGATATCGGTAATATCTTCTGCAGTCCCACCAGTACTTAGGTTCGCTGTGTCTTTTAATATCAGTCTTTCATCTGCCGCAATAACCGATGCTAAAGTATAACCAGCATCTTTTATTATGGTTTGCGTTAACTCGTTGGTAGTAATTTTGGTCAGTACATTTTCATGTCCGAAACCACGACGAGGATCGCTATTTACTTTATCTATTAATTCTTGTATTGTAGATTTTCCGTCACCAATAACATGTGCAGGAGTTCTAATGGCTCCGGCCACCAACCTATTATTAATCACTAGAAGTCTATAATCTTGACCAGTAATAAATTTCTCTACAATAATAGCACCGCTACGAGAGCTTTCTTTTGCATGATGAAAAGCGGCCAAAGCATCTTCATAATTATTAATATCTACAGTAATTCCTCTTCCATGATTGCCATCTACAGGTTTAATCACCAAAGGATAACCAACATAACTACATGCTTCCTCTAAACTACGTTCGCGACGAATAATATCACCACGAGGCACTTCTACTTCTGCTTGTTCTAATAAGTATTTAGTATCTTCTTTATCACATGCTAACTCTACACCAATACTACTCGTCTCACTAGTAACTGTTGCTTGAATACGTTTTTGATTGGCACCATAACCCAATTGGCAAAGCGAATATTTGTTTAAACGAATCCAAGGAATTCCTCTAGACTCGGCTTCTTCAATAATAGATCCAGTACTTGGACCTAATCTATCCGATTCCCGAAGTTCTCGCATTTCCTGAATATCATCGGTTAAATCATAGTCTTCGCCAGCAATTAAAGCCTCGCAAATGCGAACTGCAGATTTTGCTGCAAATCGTCCAACAGACTCTTCCATATAAGAAAAAACAACGCTATATACGCCATGTTCGCCATAACCTCTAGTTCTTCCAAAACCAGTATCCATTCCAGCTAATGTTTGTATTTCTAGAGCAATATGCTCTATAATATGTCCCATCCAAGTACCTTCATCTACGCGCATAAAAAAGCCACCTTCGCAACCTTCCGAACATCGATGCGAAAACATAGTAGGAAACATGGCTTTCAATCTTTCTGGAAATCCATCAATTTTATTCGATGGTAATTCTTCCATTTCTTCCAAATCAAGAACCATTACTATTAGTTTGTGACGTCTTATAGACCAGTAATTTGGTCCTCTCATGGCATTTATTTCGCGTATCTTCATGCAGATTTTGGTTTAATTAGTTAATGTGAAAGATTATAAATATATACAATTTCTGTAAAAAAATTAGCCTATTTTTGCACATTATAATTTTAAGTGAAAAATAGATGCATAGATTTAACGGAACGTTAATTCCTATAGGAGGAAATGAAGATAAAGGAATTGAAGAAAGTGAACAATATACATTAGAGTTTATAAGCGAAGGTATTTTGTTTCATGTAGTTAAAGAAGCTGGAGGAATAGACGCTAATATTGTTGTCATCCCTACTGCATCCAGTATCCCTGTAGAAGTTGGTGAAAATTACATGGAAGCGTTTACCACTTTAGGCTGTAAAAACGTTACTGTTTTAGACATTAGAAGCAAAGAAGACTCTGAAAAACAAGCATCTATAGATTTAATAAAAGCTGCCAATTGCGTAATGTTTTCAGGTGGAGACCAATCTAAAATCACTGATAAAATTGGAGGTACTACCATACATGAGATCTTGGTAGATCGCTATAAAAATGAAGATGGTTTTGTTATTGCTGGTACCAGTGCTGGTGCCATGATGATGTCTCAAGAAATGATTGCTGGCGGAAGTGCTTCGGAAGCATTTATTAAAGGAGCAGTTACTATGTATAAAGGATTAGCTTTAATCCCCGAATTAATTATCGACACGCATTTTATTAAAAGAGGTCGTTTCGGAAGAATATCGGAAGCTGTGGCACAATTCCCAAAACTTGTTGGTCTTGGTTTAGCAGAAGACACCGGACTTATTATTAAAAATGGTTCTCTAGAAGTTATAGGCTCTGGAATGGTTATTATTTTTGACGGAAGAAAACTAAAACACAACAATCACAAGGTTTTAAAAGAAGGCACTCCAATGTCTTTAACCAATTTAAGAACGCATATTCTATCTAACGGAGACCGTTTTAATATTGAAAATAAAGAAGTAGAAGTACTACCTATCGAAGCTCCTTTTATCTGAACTCCTAAATTCCTGCGCAGGCAGGAATCTCCTACCTATTAATATATTTTTTTGGTTAGCCAGCCTAAGTTTTAACGAAGGTTGGGCGCCTGCCGGCAGGCAGGTTACCTTTTGCTCATACCTACAAGGTTAAAAAAAACCTCGCAGGATAACAAAACGTCAGGCTTTCCGCTATACCTGCCTGCCGGCAGGCAGGTCTTTTTTACTG
>JAGPUY010000307.1 GCA_018067265.1 Oceanihabitans sp.
CCATAACTTAAAATGGTGCCTTGACTAAATCCTAAAAGGGATACATTATTTTTATTTACAGGATAGTTAGCAGTTGCTTCATCTATAAATTTTGCAATAAGATCTCTCGATTGTTTTGCTTCTTCGTCATCACTCCATTTGGCACCGGTTGCATCAAAATTGATAGTATACCAAGCGTTTCCATAGGGTTGCATGGCTTGCGGAGCTCTTACAGAAATGATAAATAATTCTTCAGGTAATTCGGCAGCAAAAGAAAACAAGTCGTTTTCATCACTTCCGTAACCATGAAGTAATATTAGTAAAGGCGCGTTTTCTTTTAAAGAAGATTCACGAATGATATGATGCAGGGAAAGATTTTGTGTTGTCATTATTAATTAGAATCAGATGTACCAATATTTGCGAATAATTTTTGAAAGAAAGCACCAACTAAAGGTACTATTTGCATTTTTCCAGAAATTGCGGAAGAAATGCCGTAAATAAATAATACCGTAAAACATAAATAAAAACTAGAACTGATTAACCAGCTATCAAAAGAAGAAATTACTCTTCCTAATAATAGAAACATAATCCATAATCCGAGTCCTTGTCTAATGTGAAAAGAAGAGAAATCGTTTTTCTTATCGTTGTTTAAAAAGTAAGCTATAATAGGTCCAAATATAGTGATGTACGCTACAATGGCTAATTTTTTTCCTTCTTCTATCGTTTGTTCTGTCATTACTTAAGAATCATTTTATTGTTTGCAATAATACCATAAACACTTCCTTTTAAGGTGGTATTTAAAAATATACTGTTTTTAGATTTTGAATGTATGTTGGAGGTATCGAAAGTAAATTTACCATTCGGATTAAACAAACTCGCGTTTATTTTATTTCCTTCCGAAATTGTCGTGCTTTCTTGTCCGAATCTCTCTTTTCCTTTGGTTAAAATACTTACCGTTTTCTTTACGGAGAATAGTGTATTTAATGCGCTGAAAGCACTTTCTAAACCAATAGTTCCATAGTCGGCATAATCGAACTCAATATTTTTAAGCTCAATGTTTAACGGATTATGATCACTAGTAACCAAATCGATGGTTCCGTCTTTTACACCTTCTATTAAAGCATCTACATCTTTCTGAATTCGTAAAGGTGGTTGTACTTTAAAGTTGGTGTCAAAATCGGTTAAAACGTCGTCTGTAAAAAATAGATTGTGAATAGCAACACTGCAACTGACGTCTAATTTTTTCTTTTTCGCTTCTCGAATAAGGTCTACAGCTTCCGAAGAAGAAATCGTTGGGATATGTAATTTCCCGTTGGTATATTCTAGTAAAAATAAATCTCTAGCAACTTGCAATGCTTCGGCAAGATTCGGATTTCCTTTTAAACCTAAAGTGGTACTTGTAATATTTTCGTTGACTACACCATTTCTGCTAATCGAATTGTCTTGCGGATATGAGTAAACCAGTCCATTAAAATTACTAGCATATTGCAACGCAATTTTAAGCATGTTCGCATTTTCAATAGGTTTTTTATAATCTTGAAAAGCACAAGCGCCAGCGTTTTTCATATCGAACATTTCTGCAAGATGCTCTCCTTTACTGCTTTTTGTTAAAGCGCCAATTGGTAATAAAGTTACTGTGTGATTTTGGGCTTTGTTGTTTACAAAAGCGATGTTAGAACTAGAGTCTAAAACAGGTTCTGTATTCGCATTCATAGCAACCGTTGTAAAGCCAGAAAGTGCTGCCGTTTGTAAACCATTATTTATGGTTTCTCTGTCTTCAAAACCTGGTTCGCCAAAACAAACACTACTATCAAACCAACCTTGTGAAAGGTGTAGGTTTTCTAGATTAATTTCTTTGTAATTACTGGTATTTTTAATGTTTTCAGCGATTTTGCTAATCACTCCTTTTTCTATTAAAATATCTTGAACCGTATTATGAAACTCGCTTTTAGAGTCTATAATTGTAGCAGATTTTAGGAGTACGTTCATTTCAAATATTTTAAGAGGAGCATTTCAATAACTAAAAATAATAGTGCAAAAATAACAAACCATTTCCATAGCTCGTTAATTTTAGAGTCACTTTTTAAAGTATTAAATAATTGGGTTATCGAAGCACTTGTAGTTATATTTTCTAGGTTGCTAATATCTTGATATACCAAATTACTTTCGGTTCTATCTAAGTTATAGCTTACGTTTTCTATACTTTCGGTTTTGTTATTAATGGAATAAATCCCTGCTTCGTTTGGTGTTTCGTTCGTAATTATAGAAACTTTATTATTGAAGTATTGCTGTTTCGGAATCCTATTTATGTCCTCTTTAACCAAAGATAAAATAGCATCTTGTTGCAGCGTTACAGCAACATCATAGCTGTTTTCTTTTCCTATAGTGTAATATAAATTCGGAATTTGTAAACTACGTTTCGCAATATTATACAACGTAGGAACGATTAAAGGCGAGTTTATAAAATTGGAATTTCTAGCGTTTAAAGCGGAAGCAAATACAAATACATTTTTGTGGTTTGCTAGAAAGGATTTAGTGTCTTCAAATTGTAATACTTTGGAAGCATTTTCCGTTTGAAACGTATAATAGCTATTTACTTTCGGATATTGAAAATTAGCCACGCGCTTATCAAAAACATTGGTATATAAAGGATGCGAATAATTAATAGTCGTAATTTTCTTTTCGGAAGCAGTTTTAGCATTAAAAGCTAATCCCGATTGCACTAATAAATTGTTGTAGGAGGAAAGCGTAATCTCTTCATTAGGAATTATAATTAAGAATCCACCATTATCTGTAAACGCATGTAGCGCAGTGGAGAGTGCGTTTGGTATGTCTTTTAATTCGTTTAAAACAATAAGATTTTGTTTTTCAAATACACTATAATTTAACTGATTCTGTTTTGTGCTGGTATAGTTAAATTCACTTTCTGTAAAAATTCGTTTTAAGTACGTATCGTTTCCATTATCAATGGTTAATACATTAATCTTTGAAGCTTTATTAATGTTAAAAAACAAACTATTGTCAAATTGAAGTTGTGTGTCTTCGATAGTTATTTCTCCATTTATATTTTCGTTTGCAGGAATAGTGAAACTAGTAATCGCTTCGCCTTGTAAAGCTACAGCTGTTTTTGCAATAAGCTTTCCATCGTTTAGTAAGGAAACCGGAATATTTTCTAAAGCAATTCCTGTGTTTTTTAATCGTACGCTTATATCGATATTCGTGGCAGTGGTTTTTGAAATGTAGACACTATCGACAGAAACATTATTAATGTTTACCGGTTGTAAAGCAACGGCATGAATTTGTATTAGCGAATCTGTTTTAGGACGGAAGCCTTTCTCTTTTTCTTGAAAATCGGAAATTAAAATCAAGTTCTTTATACTATTTGTGTTCTTATTAAATAAGGTTTTACTTTTTAATAGAACCGCGTCAGAACTTAATTGATTTGGCGCATATTCCAACTGCAATAAATCGTTTTTAATCGCTTTTACAGTTGTGTTTTTAAACGTTTGGTTGTTGGTGAGAATAGATATGTTTTCGTCTTCTGGAACTTCGGTAATAATATCTTGAACTGCTCTTTTAAGTAATTCCCCTTGCGCGCCTTTTGCTTGTAAACTAAAGCTGTTGTCTAAATAAATAACCGTTTCGGCTTTGGTAGTTAAGCTATTGGTTTTTGAAGTATAAGGCTGTGCAAAAGCAATAATTGCGGCAGCTAATAAAAGTAACCTAGTAAGTAAGGTTAACCATTTTTTTATAATCGCACTTTTACGAGTTTGTAAATTGACTTGTTTTAAAAAAGCAACGTTGGTAAATTTTTCTATTTGAAACTTGCGAAGCTGAAATAAATGAACAATAATAGGAATAAGCAGTGCAAATAATGCGTAAAGAATTTCTGGGTGTTTAAACTGCATATTATTTTAGATTGGTCAAAGATAAAAAATGATTGTGAATTTAAAAGTTTTTTTCGTCACGAATACACGAATGTTTTTTTGCAAGTTTATTGTAAAGTGTTATAAAAAACATTGTGTATTCGTGATATTTTTTTTGTTTCAGCTAAAAGCTAAAAGCTAAAAGCTAAAAGCTAAAAGCTAAAAGCTAAAAGCTAAAAGCTAAAAGCTAAAAGCTAAAAGCTAAAAGCTGAAAAACTAACAAAAGAAAAAATAATCTATAATTGGTTTCATTTGATGTGTATTAAAATAGCTGGTTATTTCTTGCTGTGCTTCCACGTTGGCAACGGTAACGATACATTGCGGATTGTCAATTTGTTTTAAATAATCAAAATTATGTAATTCTTGATTATATATGTGTTTGCCAATTTTCTTCTTATTATCGCAAATCCAATAAAAAGGAATTTCTTTTTCGATTAAAGCCTTGGCAATATTCTTTCCTTTCGTTCCTGCTCCCCAAATAGTTATTGGTCTTTTAGGATCATTATCTAATGCTAAAAAATAATGTAATTTGATATCTAGAAAATAATTTTGCGCATAATGTGCATGCGTTCTAGAAGTCCTAGTGCTATAATCTCGCCATTGATGTACTACTTGATTACAAGGAATGCATTTAAAATTATGCTTGTAAAACCGAAACGTTAAATCGTAATCTTCGGGATAACGGTTGGGATTAAAAGCATCCGCCGTAATAAAATCATCGCGATGCAACATCCAACAAGGAGATGGGATTACACATTCCTTATAAATTTCAGAATAATTACTTCCTGTGATAGTTAAATCATTCAGCCATCTTTCATATCGTGCATACCCATTGCTAATGCCTTCGTCACTAAAATATTGTACCAAACCAACAGCAACGTGTTGTTTTCCGTTTTCTAGCAAACTAGTAAGCAGGATTTGCAATTTATCTGGATGCATAATATCATCACTATCCATTCTAGTAATATAGGTTCCTATACTATTTTTAAAAGCGAGTTGCAATGCATCTATAATTCCTACGCCATCATTTTTTAATAATTTTATTCTAGGCTCTGTTTTCGCAAAACTAGAAACTAGGGGATAACTGGCGTCTGTAGAACCATCGTCTACAATAATAAGTTCCCAATTAGTATAGCTTTGTTGGATAATGGATTGTAAACAATCGGATAAAAAAACTTCGGTATTTTTAAAAGGAGTAATAATACTTATAAGTGGGTTTTGCATGTAGCGAAAATAGTGTTTTAAGTTGAAAAATATTTAAAGTAATACGTAGCTTGCATTTAAAAGGAGGTATCGTTTGGTTGCAGATTTTTTCATTGTAGATGCTATCTTTAAATTCTTTAGAAACTTCAAGTACTTGTAACTTATCTTATTTTAACAAAAAGTTAAGGAATTAAATTGTAACACATTGTATTTTTGAGCGTCAATTAATCAAAATCAAACCAATTTCTCCTAAAAGAGAACATTAAACTATTAATTTATGAAAAAAGTATTAGCCGTTATTGGCTTAAGTACCTTATTAGTTGCTTGTGGAACTT
>JAGPUY010000308.1 GCA_018067265.1 Oceanihabitans sp.
AGAGTCGTAACGTTTCTTTTTCCATCCAGAAACCAAATCGAAACCGTCTTTGACAATCATGTTGTAAAGTTCTGGTATTTCGTCGGGATTGTCTTGTAAATCGGCATCCATGGTAATAACGACATTACCTTTCGCTTTTTCGAAACCGGCATGTAATGCTTGTGATTTTCCAAAGTTTTTTAAGAATCGAATACCTTTTACATTGGTATCTTTTTGCGATAACTGCGAAATGATTTTCCAAGAATCATCGGTACTACCATCATCTATAAAAAGGATTTCATAAGAAAAATGATTGGAATGCATAACTTTTGCAATCCAATCATGTAACTCTGTTAAAGACTCTTGTTCGTTAAGTAGTGGTATGACTACTGATATATTCATGTATTATACTTCTTTTTTCATTACTAATCCTCCAATTAGAGAATAAATTAGACCAAAAAACGCACTTAAAGCAATCCAAAAAGCACTTCCTAATAAAGGATTAGAGAATTTTTTAATCATTACCATTTGTTGATCTACCAGTTCTTCTGTTAAATTAGGGTTCTCTAAAAGTTTGTCTCTAGTTGCTTCCATAGCTAAACCTTGAAATTCTGGATCTATTATGTAATTGAAAATTAATCCGTAAACCGCAAATACTATTGCGCTTATTACCGCGATTAATAAACCTATTTTAATAGCCGATCCTAAACTTAAAATATTAGCGTTACTTTTTTTGTATTGGTTAATAGCATAAATAATAACTGTAGGAAAAATTATATAATAGATATACATTGGCCATTGTTCTCCTTTAAGTTGTAAACCTGTTACATACATTAAAACAGAAATTAAAATTAATATTAGTCCTAATACTAATCCGTAATTTTTAGCAAAACTGCCAACAGATACATTTTGTGATTCCATAATTTATTTTTGGTTTTTTAGTTTATAGAATAGTTAGTAAACAAATATAACAAAACGTTACATTTTATTCCCACGAAAGTGGGAATCTTAATAAAATTAAGCAATAATAATGTAAAATTAAGCAGTAATTTTATACTTTTCAAGTGGTTGTTTATAATTTAATTAAATAATTTTAGCAAAAAGTATTGTGCATTAGTAAAAAATACTTAAATTTGCACCTCAAAATTAGTAAGAAACAAAAGCATTTAGCGATGAGAAAAGGTATACATCCAGAGAATTATAGATTAGTAGCGTTTAAAGATATGTCAAATGAAGATGTGTTTTTAACTAAATCTACTGCAAATACGTCAGAAACTTTAGAAGTTGATGGTGTTGAATATCCATTAGTAAAAATGGAAATTTCAAGAACATCTCACCCGTTTTACACAGGTAAATCTAAATTAATAGATACTGCTGGACGTATTGATAAGTTCAAAACTAAATACGCTAAGTTCAAAAAATAATTTAGCTTATAGATATTTTATTAAAGCCTTTCAAAATATTGAAAGGCTTTTTTGTTTTTAATATTTAAACTACTTTTGATTTATACTTAAATTTTATAAAAATGAATTACATTCTTTTTGATGGTCCTTCACGTAATCAGTTACTTCCATTCACATATACACGTCCAGTTGCAGACATTCGTGTTGGAATTTTAACGATTAGAGAAAAATGGGAAAAACATTTAGGTTCTACAACCACTACAATTACAGAAGATTATTTGTCTGAAAAATATCCAATGGTTGAGTTGGAAGAAAATGTAATGATAAACGCTTCTTATCTTCCAGATTATGAGTTGGTGGAAATGATTAAGGCTTTAGAAGAAAATCAAGCCATTTTTAATGACGAAGAAGTTATTGCCTTTTTTACTAAAGAAGGGCAAGAAGATATAGATTTAGGTACATACGAAGCTATTGAGTACAATCAAGAAATATTAAAAATTGAAAATACTTGGGATATATTCGCTAAAAACGGAGAAGCAATTCAAGAAGATTTTGAGTTTTTAACCAAAGGAAGAAAGTCGCAACCAATATCGAGTTCTAATAATATAATTGGTGCCGAAAATATTTTTATAGAAGAAGGAGCAAAATTAGAATTTGCAACTTTAAACGCTAGTGCTGGTCCAATTTATATTGGGGAAGATGCAGAGGTTATGGAAGGAAGTATTATTCGTGGTCCTTTTGCATTGTGTAACCATGCAACAGTTAAAATGGGTGCAAAAATCTACGGTCCAACAACCGTAGGGCCACATAGTAAAGTAGGAGGTGAGGTTAATAATTCTGTGCTTTTTGGATATTCTAATAAAGGACATGATGGCTTTTTAGGAAATTCCGTTTTAGGTGAATGGTGTAACTTAGGAGCAGATACAAATAATTCTAATTTAAAAAATAATTACGCAGAAGTAAGACTTTGGAGCTATGAAACCGAAGGTTTTGCAAGAACTGGGTTACAGTTTTGTGGGCTCATGATGGGCGATCACAGTAAATGTGGTATTAATACAATGTTTAATACTGGCACAGTTGTTGGTGTTTGTGCAAATATCTTTGGAAGCGGTTTTCCAAGAAATTTTGTGCCAAGTTTTTCCTGGGGAGGAAATAGTGGTTTTACAACATACTTAACTAAAAAAGCTTTTGAAGTAGCAGCAGTAGTTATGTCTAGAAGAGATATTGACTTTACAAAAGAAGACGAAGGAATTTTAGAACATGTTTTTGAAGACACTAAAAAATGGCGAAGTAGTTATTAAGTTATTTACTATTGTACTAATTATTTATGAGAAATACATTTTGGGTTTGTTTTATAATGCTGTCATGCATTACTACTAAAGGGTTTGCACAAAACGATGCGATTAAAATTGTCAATTTAAAAGTTAATGATGAAAATAATCATTTCGGAGTTTCTCATTTAGAAGAGAATAAAATTGTCTTTACATCTAATTTATTAAATAGAAGAGGAAAACAAGAATTACTTAATGATACGCCATTAGTAACTTTATATCAAGGTGAAATAAATGCCGAAGGAGACATTATTAATGTAGCTCCTTTACCAACTAAAATTGACGGTGCTGCTTTTAATATGTCTGCATCTACTTTTTATACTAC
>JAGPUY010000310.1 GCA_018067265.1 Oceanihabitans sp.
GTTCTGCTTTTAAAATCGATTGCGAAGCACCTTCCACATAAAAAACAATATCGCCATATTTTACTTTACTACCATCTTCAATAAGTGTTTCCACTTTCATATCCTTATCCACATAAGCAAAAACTTGTTTTGCGAATGCTACACCAGCAATAATACCTTCATCTTTTACCAAAAGTTTTGCTTTTCCTTGTGCAGTTGCAGGAATACAAGCAAGTGAGCTATGGTCACCATCACCAACGTCTTCTCTAATGGCATTAGCGATTATTAATTCTATTTCTGTATCAAATTGTGCTTTGCTTATCATAAAATAATTCTTTGTGCTAAAATAACGATTGAAAATCGAAATATTCAAATTTTCAAATTCCAAATTCTAAAAAACTTTATCTTTGCCAAATATGATGATTAAACTACTTGCCATTGGCAAAACAGACAACAAGCAATTACAAAGCTTAATAGACGATTACACAAAACGTCTTGGCTTTTATATAAAGTTTGAATTAGAGGTTATTCCGGATTTAAAAAAGGTAAAAAACCTAAGCGAGGAGCAGCAAAAACAAAAAGAAGGCGAACTTATTTTAGCTAAATTAAACGCAACCGATGTTTTAATCCTTCTAGACGAAAACGGCAAACAATTAGACTCTGTTGGCTTTTCAAACTACTTGCAAAAACACATGAATTCGGGTATCAAGCAATTGGTTTTTGTAATTGGCGGACCTTACGGATTTAGTCCAGATGTATATAGTAAAGCACAAGGAAAACTATCTTTATCTAAAATGACATTCTCACACCAAATGGTGCGTTTATTTGTAATAGAACAATTGTATAGAGGATTTACCATATTAAAGAATGAACCATATCATCACAGGTAAATCCTCTATAAAATTTAATTTAATGGGTAGAAAAAGTTTCTTTGCGTTTTTTAAGCTGTTTTTCTAAATCTTTAATCGTTTCACGTACTGCAACTTCATACTTTTTTTCATCAGAAGTAGCAAATACTCTTGGTCCTGGAAGACTTAGTTCGATATCACAGATTTCCCCTTTGACAGGATCATTTTCGTTCTTTTTAAAACGAACAGTAGCACTAATTAAAAATTCATATCTATTAAATAATTTATCTAGTTTTTCTGTCGTAAAAGCGTTTAACATCTCACTAACATCTACACCAACGTATTCAAAGTTTATTGTCATAATCTTAAGTATTTTATTTTTCGATTATTTAAAAATAGGCCTTTTATAGGTCATTAAAAATGATTTATGTCATATTCTTTTACTACGGATTATTTTTTCCTCCCTTTTAACTTATAACCTATTGCTAATTTTGCGTTAGACAAGTTGAAAAAATACTTATTATCATTATCAAAATCTGTAGTATAAAAGCCATTTCCGTAGGTCAAACTAGCATAGTAACGTTTATAACTATAGCCCAATCCTACATGAAAATCTATTTTATATAGCATTGGATTGGAAGGTCTGTAGCTATCTTCTTCTAAGGTAATTTTTTTGTTTATTAAAGCTATTCCAGGCATAAAATTAAAAGTAGCTGTAATATTTTCAGGAAGTTTAAAGTACGATACAAACCCCGCTAAAAGACCAAGTGCGCGTCCATTATATCTTTTAATATTTGCTTCTTCATTATAATAGGCATTTGTCTCTTCGGATAAAATAGTTGCATCTGCTGAAAAATAATCATACACACCAAAAACACCAAGTCCGCCTGTTATATACACATCTTTATTTCGCTTTTGCGGCAAGCCTGCTTTTAATTGCGAATACGAAAACGCGACATCATCAAAAGTATATAAATAATTAATTCCGAAGGTTACCGAACGAATATCACTTCTAAAAACCGTTGGCACATCAAAATCATTTTTAACATTAAATCCTTTATACGTTTGAATATATAAATTTACATAATGCTGTTTCTTTAAAATAGTAGTCGCCTGCAAATCAAACCGCTTTGTTTCCGATTTATTCGGATTTTTAATATTAAAAGCAAGATCAATGATAAACTTTTCACTAGCAAGTCCAAAACCTAAACCATATCTATTATTAGGCACAAATTTAGACTTCGAATCGCCATCTTTTATGGTAAACTTTTTTACTTTAAAATTGGAAAATATACGTACCGAATAGTTTTCTAAATTCCGATCTACTAACAAAGAATCGACATCTTCCAGCGTTTGCGAACGCGCAGAAAAAAAAGAAAAACCAAAAAGAAGGAGGAAAAACAACTTAGACATAAAAGTCTTTTTAAAAATATTGTGTTCTAACAAAGGATGCTTAATTTATTAATATATTTTTACAAAAGCTAAAATACATTAATTACCAGAAACTATGCAACTTGTTTTCGCAACCAATAATTTAAATAAATTAAAAGAAGTACAATCTTTAATTCCGAAACACATCAAACTTTTAAGTTTAAAAGATATTGGCTGTTTTGAAGACGTACCAGAAACGCAAAAGACTATTGCAGGTAATGCCATTCAAAAAGCAGAGTACATCAAAGCACATTATGGCTACGACTGTTTTGCCGATGATACCGGATTAGAAGTTTTAGCCTTAAATAACGAGCCTGGCGTGTATTCTGCACGTTACGCAGGAGAACAACGAGACTCCGAAGACAATATGATTTTACTTTTAGCCAACCTGAAAGATAAAGCCAGCAGACAAGCACAATTTAAAACCGTTGTTGCTTTACATTTAAATGGAAACTTAGAAACGTTTACCGGAATTTGTAAAGGTGAAATCACCACAGAAAAACACGGCAAAAAAGGTTTTGGTTACGATCCTATTTTTAAAGCGGAAAGTTACACCAAAACATTTGCTGAAATTTCTTTGGATGAAAAAAACAAAATTGGGCACCGAGGAAAAGCCGTTAAACAGCTTGTTGATTTTTTACAAAGTTTTAGCTAAGCACTAATCTTGACTACTTATAATATCGGTTAAATAACTAGCATCTTTAGAAACACCTCCTAAAGTTGCAGATCCGCGTGTGTACATCCAAGGCAGTCCAATAAAATACAAGCCATCAATATTACTTACACCTCTATAATTTTTTGGATAGCTATTTTCATCCAACTCTAATCCTTCGATCCATTTAAAGTTTGGGCGATAACCAGTAGCCCAAATCACATTTTTAATCGTAGAAACCTTCGATTTTTCAAAAATAATTACTTCCTGTAATGCGTCTTTGGTTCTTCCTTTGATGATTACATTTTCTCTAGAAAGAATTTCTTTCACATCGGTACCAATAACAGGCTGTGAAAAATTACTGATTTTTTTTCCTATCCAACTGTATTTAGTAAAACTTAAAAAACCGACTAGCGTAAACCACCACCATAAGGTTTTACCCAAAATTTGCTGTGGTAAAGATCGCACGTTAGTATCTCCAGAAAAATAAACGGTTCTAGAGGCACCTTTAGAAATTTCATTTAAAATTTGATATCCAGAATCTCCTCCTCCAACTACCAAAGCATCTCCATCTTGTAATTGCGCTACACCTTTATAATAATTACTATGCAACTGCAGTACGCTTTTAGCTATTTTAGTATTACAAGGCGGTGTATATGGTATATGAAATGGCCCTGTGGCAACAATGACATTTTCAGCTAGTAATTCGCCATCTTTATACGTCACAAAAAAACCTTTCTCTGTTTTTCTAACCGAAGTAACTAAGGTATTGAGCTGTACAGGGATTTTAAAGGTTTCCACATATTGCTTAAAATAATCACTCACTTCTACTTTAGTCGGATAATGTCCTTTTGGCGCATCAAATTTAAAACCAGGCAAATGGTTATATTCGGTTGGTGTAAATAATTTTAAAGAATCCCATCGGTTTAACCAAGAAGCGCCAATTTCATTTTCACCATCTAGTACTACAAACTCCTTTTCTAATATTTTTAAATGGTAAGCCATCGATAATCCTGCTTGTGCGCCACCAATTATAATATAATCTAACATCTATCGTCTATCTTCTTTTATCATTAATTATCCAGCTAAGGTAAAAACTTATATAAGAAGGAACGAAAAACGGGGAATAGAATTAATTTAAATAAAAAAACAAGCATATCATTCCTATTCAAACAGTATAATTAAGACTTAGATTTCGGTACCAATTGTATTTGACTCTTTTATAAAATTCCACTAACTTCGAAATTATTAAAAACCACTATTAAGTTCCAATCTCATGCATGTATTACAAAAAGAAATGATTTTACCCAATGGCGTAATCCTAAGTAACAGGATTGCTAAATCGGCAATGAGCGAAAATTTATCGAACAAACATCACGAACCAACGCCGGTACTGATAAACGCATATAAAACTTGGGCACAAAGTGGTGCAGGATTATTGATTACTGGAAACATTATGATCGATTCGGAAGCTATTGGAGAACCAAGAAATGTAGTCGTTCAAGATAGAAAAAACATGGAAGTCCTAAAAGCATGGGCGGCAAGCGTAAAAGGCACCAATACCCAATTATGGGCGCAGATAAATCATCCTGGCCGCCAAGCTATGGAACAAATTAATAGCACTTTAAAAGCGCCTTCTGCGGTAGCTTTAAAAACGGGTGGAAGAAAAAATACAACCAAAAAAGTACCTGAAGTTTTAAGCGAAAGTGAGATTCTAGACATCATTGAAGCGTTTGCGGAAACATCTATTATTTTAAAAGAAGCAGGCTTTTCCGGTGTTCAAATTCATGGTGCACATGGCTATTTAGTGAGTCAGTTTTTATCCCCTTACACCAACATTAGAACCGATAAATGGGGAGGAACTTTAGAAAACAGGTCTAGATTTGTTGTGGAAGTATATCGCAAAATTAGAGAACGCGTAGGAAATAATTTCCCTATTGGTATTAAACTAAATTCTACCGACTTTCAAAAAGGTGGCTTTTCGGAAGAAGAATCTATGGCAGTGGTTAAAATTCTTTCTAAAGAAGGAATGGATTTAATAGAAATATCGGGAGGAACCTATGAAGCGCCAGCCATGATGGGAAAACGCAAAGCGAGCACCATACAAAGAGAAGCGTATTTTATCGATTATATTGAGAAAGTAAGAAAAGTAACCACTACTCCTTTAATGCTAACTGGAGGATTTCGTACGGTTTCGGTGATGCAAGATGCTGTTGCTTCCAATCAATTAGATATTATTGGAATTGCTAGACCTTTTGCGGTATTCCCTAATATTGGAAATGAAATAAATAACGAAAGTCGCACTGATTTTACATGCCATATTAAAAAGACAGGCGTAAAAGTATTGGATGGCATGATGAACATCATATGGTACGAAGCACAAATAAAACGAATGGGACAAGGAAAATCACCGAATCCAAATTTAAGTGGATGGTCGGTATTCTTTAATTATGTGTGGCTAATAGTAGAACAAAAACTAATAAAAAAGCCAGTTGTTATTAAGGAATAAAAAGGAGTCTAATTGTTTGTTAAATTGGCAAACAATATGGTATTTACTTTTAGAAAAAAAACGGATTAGCTGCTAAAGGAATAGAATTACTGTTATACATCATTAAAAACCTATCTAAAACAAAATTTAAAAGAGTGATTTTAGTTAAAAATAAAATCACTCTTTTAATCTTATCACTTGGTTAATACGTGAATTTAACTCCTATTACACTCATTACTCCTTCTTTAATTGTTTTCCATTGGCCTGTAAACTCAGCGCCATAAGAAGCAGCAATTGCTGGCCCGTATTTTTGAGCATCTGCATCATTCCATAATGGCCCTGCAAGAACATCTGTTATAAAATGATTCGCTCCAGTATTTTCTACTTGAAGTTCAACCCCCACCACACTCATTTCATTCGGATTAGTAGTTGTCCATTGACCATTCCACTTACCTTGGTGTGCTGCTGCTATTCTTGGTGCTTTTTCTTTAGCATCTTCATCATTCCAAATTGGACCTCCTGGAATGTCTAGTTTAAATGTTGACATAATAGTTTGTTTTAAAACTCCTACTCTATTTAAAATTGGCTTTTCGGATTCCACCTTTCATTAAAAAGAGAATGATTGTAGCTACCTAATCGAATATTTCTTTTTAATTACAATGTAAATTTAAGATGCTATTAGGCTATATTTAAGAGTAAGTATACCTTAATATCAAATCAAGTAAAAACACGTAATCCATTAATTTTCAAACGATTAACTTTTAAAGTGTTGCGAAAAATTAAAGTAAATAGTATTCTATGTTTTTTAACTTAAAAGAAGATTGGATTCGAAGGATTACTTCACTTTGTCAAAATAAAGATTAGTTTAGTATTATAAAGAACTACTGATAAAAAATATTAAAACGATTCTTTATTATATTAACTTAGGTAAACTTTGGTACAAACTACATTTCAATTAAAAGCAATATCACATTTACATAATTTTAAAAACTCCTCTTTCTTCCAATTTTCTTTAGAAAATTAAAATGCATTCTCCTCTTTTATCAAAAGAGCAGAGCCACTTATTTAGTATAATTTTAGTTAGTACTTGCTCTTCTCTTTAGTTAAAGAGAGGTGGTTCCGTCATACCGAATAGGAGCGTTTGACAAAAAACAGGAAGCTATTTTAAAACCTTTTTATTTAAAAACAAACTAGATATCGCTAAGTGTAACAGGATCATTTAGCGTTACACGCTTCGCGTTAACGATAGCAGTGGCATCCTTTTTTTGCTGCCGTATATGGCAAAAAAGGACCTGCCTACCGTCAGGCAGGTACAACGAATAGCGTGTTAAAACCTGCCTATCGGCAGGCAGGCGCCTAAAAAAAATTAATAAACGCAATACATAGTGCTTGTATTAAATAAAAGAGTACCTTTGCACCTTGAAAAACCCATGTGGTTTGATTACTCCTCAGAGAGAGGATGTGTTACTAGAAGTTTTAGGTTAAGTATGTTCAATGCACTTCTATTCGTAACACCAAAATAGATTGACATTGAAATACATAAAACAAGAATGAGCACATTCCAAGATTTAGGTCTTAACGAAGAACTATTAAAAGCTATTACAGATTTAGGATTTGAAACCCCATCTGAAGTACAAGAAAAAGCAATCCCAATTTTATTAAACGAAGAGACCGATTTAGTTGCCTTAGCGCAAACTGGAACTGGTAAAACTGCAGCATTTGGTTTTCCAATGTTACAAAAAATCGACGTCGATAGTCGTACTACTCAAGGTTTAATACTTTCTCCTACTCGTGAACTTTGTTTGCAAATTGCAAATGAAATGAAAGCATACGGTAAATACTGTAAAGGCTTAAACGTTGTCGCTATTTATGGTGGATCTAGTATTACAGATCAAGCACGTGAAGTAAAACGTGGCGCACAAGTAATTGTGGCTACGCCAGGTAGAATGAAAGACATGATAAAAAGGCGTTTGGTAGATATTACCAAAATACAATATGCCGTTTTAGATGAAGCAGATGAAATGCTTAACATGGGTTTTAAAGAAGATATTACGGATATTCTTTCTGGAACTCCTGACGACAAAAACACTTGGTTATTCTCTGCAACGATGCCAAAAGAAGTAGCTACGATTGCAAAGAAATTTATGAACGATCCACAAGAAATTACGGTTGGTCATAAAAATCAAAGTACAGATACCGTTTCTCACGAATACTACTTAGTAAACGCAAGAGATCGTTACCAAGCATTAAAACGTTTAGCAGATGCGAATCCAGATATATTTTCAGTAATCTTTTGTAGAACGAAACGCGATACTCAAAAAGTTGCAGAAAACTTAATCGAAGATGGATATAGCGCTGGTGCATTACACGGTGATTTAAGTCAGAATCAACGGGACATCGTGATGAAGCAATTTAGATCGCGTCAAATACAAATGCTTGTTGCAACAGATGTTGCTGCTCGTGGTATTGATGTAGATGATATTACACACGTAATTAACTACCAATTAAGTGATGAAATAGAAACGTATACGCACCGTTCTGGTAGAACTGGTCGTGCTGGTAAAACTGGTGTTTCAATGGTTATTGTTTCTAAAAGTGAAGTAAGACGTTTAAAAAGTATTGAACGTATTATTAATCAGAAATTTGAGTTAAAGGAAATTCCTAACGGAATGGCGATTTGCGAAGTACAACTAATGTCTTTAGCAAATAAAATTCATAATACAGAAATCAATCACGAAATTGATAAGTATTTAGAAGATATTAATGGTTTATTTGAAGAAACTACTAAAGAAGAATTGATTAAAAAATTCTTCTCTGTAGAATTCACAAGATTCTTTAATTATTACCAAAAATCTAAAAACCTTAATGTATCTGCTTCTGCAGGTAGCGATCGCGAAAGCGCAAGAAGTAATGGCGGTAGTGATTCCCGTTACTTTATTAATGTAGGAGAGAAAGATGGTTTCGACTGGATGAAGTTAAAAGACTTCTTAAAAGAAATACTAGAGCTTGGTAGAGATGATGTATTTAAAGTAGATGTAAAAGAAAGTTTCTCCTTTTTTAATACAGAAAAAGAACACCAAGAAAAAATTATTGCATTCTTTACAGATTACAAACATGAAGGACGTTTTGTTAATGTAGAAGTTAGTGAAAACCGCGGAGGCGGTGGCGGTGGCGGAAGAAATCGTGGTGGCGGAAGACGTGACGGCGGTGGAGACAGAAGACGTGGTGGATCTGACAAACCAAGAGGTGGCGGAGAAAGACGAGGAAGAAGAAGTGATTCTGGAAGCGATTCTAGAAGAAGTGATTCTAACCGAGGAGATAGACGTAGCGCTGAAAGTTCTTCTTCAAGAGGATCGGATTCTGGTAGAGATAAATCGGAATTTAAGACTACACATGCTAGACCAAAACGCTCTAGACGTTAAACCTTTTTGTTAATTTTAAGTCAAAATGTAAAGGTACTGCCATATTTATAAATATGTTTGTACCTTTATACAACGACAAACTCCATTATGAAGAACTGGTTTACATTATTTATTTTACTATTTACCTTAACATTTAGTCAAGCACAAGATGCGCCAACTAAAGTAATAGGTGTAGTAATTAATGCCGCAGACGATAACACTCTAGAAAGCGTAAATATTGTAAATCTTACACAAGTAATTGGTACTACAACAAACGAAAAAGGAGAATTTGAACTTACTGCGAAAGTAAGTGATACGTTACACTTTTCGTATTTAGGTTTTAAATCTATTAAAGTAAAAGTAACTAATGACTGGTTAAAATATGGTAGTTCTAATATTGCTTTAACAGAACTTGCTTTAGCTTTAGAAGAAGTAGTAGTTACACAGTTTAAACTTACTGGTTTTTTAGAAGTAGATATTAAAAATGTCCCAAAAAACAATAATTACAGATATGCAATTTCTGGTTTACCTAGCACAGGTTATGAAGCTGGAAACAGTTCCCCAAGTGCTGTAACCAAAGTATTAGGTGCTATTTTTAATCCTGCAGACTTTTTATACCGCATGTTTGGTAGACAACCTAACGAGATGCGTAAGCTGAAAAAGATGAAGCAAGATGACGAAATACGTAGCTTACTTGCTACTCGTTTCGACAGAGAAATGCTGATGGCTTTACTGCAAGTAAACAAAGTAGATTTAGATGAAATTGTAAGTCAGTGTAATTATTCTAAGGAGTTTATTAACTCTGCAAACGATCTTCAAGTACTAGATGCTATTAGCGAATGTTATGAAGAATATAAAGTGCTAAGCAGAAGTAGATCTGGAAAGTTTTAAAAATTAATTTAATTTCATATACAAAGCGTAATCCTTTATTTGGTTACGCTTTTTTTGTTAGGTTATTTATGAAACTATAATTAGATCCTGAAATAAATGCCGCTTTCCTCCTATTTCCCTTATGGTAAAACCAAATTCATTCTCCTCTTAAAATAAGAGAATCAGAGAAGAAGAAGCTTATAACTTTAAAGAAAACTAATGCTCTTCATAATAACGTTCTACAATCTGGTCATAGCTTTTAATCGTTTTTTTAACCCAATCCAATCGCTTTTCATTTTGCTCTTCTTCGGTAAGTTGCCAAGCAATATCACTTCGTCGTAATTTGGCGGTTACTTCTTGTAAAACAATCGCGGCACTTACCGATATATTCAGACTTTCTGTAAAACCGACCATTGGTATTTTTAAATAACAATCTGCAGCATCCATAACTTCCTGGCTTAAACCTTCGGTTTCTCTTCCAAAGAAAAAACAAGACTTTTTAGTAAAATCAAAATCTTGCAACTCACAATAGTCTGTATGTGGGGTTGTTGCTACAATTTGATAACCACTCTCTTTTACAGCAGCAATGCAATCTTTAATAGAATGAAACCGATTTAAATCTACCCATTTCTGTGCTCCCATTGCAATTTCTCGATCTATCGTTTTGCTATTCACCTCTTCTACGATATTCATTTCTTGAATCCCAAAAACATCACAGCTACGCATTACAGCACTCGAGTTATGTAATTGATATACATCCTCGGTAGCAACCGTAAAATGCTTGGTACGTTGTTGAATCACTTTACTAAAACGACTTCTTCGGTTTTCGGTTAAATAGGTTTCTAGATATTCTAGGAGTTTTATGTCTGTCATAATTCAAAAATAAGAAATGTCATTACGAGGAACAAAGTGACGTGCTAATCTTTTTAAATAAAGTTATAAAACAAACAGATTGCCACAGTAAATTTTAGAAATAAAATTTACTTCGCAATGACATATAATTTAGTAATTTTGAAGAGATTCCTCTTTTCGTGGGAATAAAATTAGAATCTATTTTTATGAAACACATTGTAGTATTAACAGGAGCTGGAATAAGTGCAGAAAGCGGTATTAAAACCTTTCGAGATGCCGATGGGTTATGGGAAGGTCACAATGTTATGGAAGTGGCATCACCTCAGGGATTTTTAAATAATCCTGAACTGGTTTTAGATTTTTATAACCAACGCAGAAAACAACTCTTAGAAGTAGCTCCTAACCAAGCACATTTTGATTTAGCTACTTTAGAAAAAGAGTACCAAGTCACTATCATTACTCAAAATGTAGATGATTTACACGAACGTGCAGGAAGTAGTAAGGTTATCCATTTGCATGGGGAATTATTAAAAGCGCGAAGTATCTTTAACAAAACCAATATCCAAGAATGGAAAACGGACATGATACTTGGTGATTTGGATGCTAAAGGACACCAAATGCGACCACATATTGTATGGTTTGGCGAAGCGGTGCCTATGATGGATAAAGCGGTAGAAATTTGTGAAACTGCAGATATATTAATTATTATTGGAACCAGCATGCAAGTCTATCCTGCTGCGAGTTTAATGGATTATGTTCCAGAAAATACAGCGACTTATTTTATAGATCCAAAACCTGCAATAGGCAACAACAAGCATCTAACGGTTATTGCAAAACCTGCAACTGTAGGTGTTCAAGAAGTTATTGGGTTATTGAAAAGTTAGGTTTTAAGTGCGCTTCTATACTGCATTATTTATTTCAATCCAATAGCCATCTGGATCTTGAAAATACACTTGTTGAATACCGTCTTTTCGAACGTAATCTTTATTTGGTGTACCAAGCCAATCGCTATATTCTATATGTAAATCTTTTAGGTGGATTACAAAGGAATCTAAGTCTGTTAAAGCTAAAGCAAAATGAACTGCCTTATTGGTCCTTACCTCTTCATCTGGTCTAGGAATGACATGCAGTTGTTTGCCTTCCCCTAAAGCAAGCCATCTAGTTTTAGAATTAGAAGCTGTATTTTCAATCTCTTTGAGTTGCAGCACTTTCTGATAAAACGCAACAGATTTGCCGACCTCTTTTACCGAAATAGCTATGTGATTGAATGAAAAAGTAAACATGTTTTTATCCTTTTAGAATAGGCAAATATCGCTATTAATTTTGGAATGCCACGAATACGATAATTCGCAAAAAAAGCGAAATAGAAAATGTACTACTATCTAGTAAACCGTTCGAAATGCTTATTGCAAAACCAGCAACTACTAGTCTGTAGAAATTTATTGGGTTGCTAATAGTTTTGCTCTTAAATCGAAAACAGCATTTTTTGCACTTATCGCATGAAGTCTCGCTCTTTCTGCGCTTTCCTGGATTAGCGTTTCACTAAATTCACTTTCGTTCGTTAACATTTTAGCAATTTCTTTTAACTCGACTTCTTTTCTGCTGGTTAAATCGAATCGAATAGCATCTAATATTTCATTTCCATCTATTTGATATTGATCATTTAGCAAGACAATAAGCTTCGAAATATTCGTACTTAAGTTATCTATGCTCTCTTTGTATTCTTGAAGCAATTCTATAGAAATGGCATCTTTCCCTAAATCATGTTGCGAGATTACAGTTGCAGCAAGTACTCTTTTTTCTTCGGCTAAATAATCTAGATCGGTGCCTACATATCCTAGTTGTCGGATGAGTTTATTTTTCTTTTGGACTTTATAAATATTATCTACTTGTTCGTCTAAACTAGTGATCCATGAAATAAAATTAGTGATTCCATTAGGTATAGTTACTTCCGAAGTTTGCGCATGTACATTTTGAATAATAAGCACAAATACTAAAAATAGTGTTTTCGTTTTCATTTGGTTTCCGTTTTAGATCTTCGAAATAATAAATAGAAACCAACAATTAAAAGGATTATTGGGAGGAATAATTGCTGCAAAGGACTATCGCCTTTCTCTATATATCGATGAATTATATCCATCTTAAAATAGATAGAAATTAACCCATAACAGATAGCAACCAACCCAAAAACCGTTCTTAAGTTCATATTTTAAATATTTCAAACCACCACGTAATTCACTTACTATAAGTAGATTAACAAAACTAAGTTACACGTTTTATTTTAGATAATCAAATGGATTCCAAAAGAATAGCGATTGGTTTAAAATGCCAATCGCTATTTTTAGCTTATTTGTTTTCGGGGTTTTTCCAATCGGACTTCAAATAGATTAAAGCATCTAATAGTGCTTTTTTAGACGATTTGGGATGAAACCCTAATTCTTGTTTGGATTTGGAGATGTCGTAATCCTGTTTTAATCCGTAGAACATATCGATATAATGTCGTTGTAATAAAGGCTCTTTTCCTGTTAGTTTACTTGTAAACTCCATTAATCCTGCTACCGAGTATAATAAGCACTTAGGGACTTTCTTAGGCGTTTTTAGATGTAATTCTGGGTATAACGCTGCCGCAATTTCTACGCTTTCTTGTAAAGTAGTATGTTGTTCATTAGCTAAGATGTAACGTTCTCCATTTTTTCCTTTCAGCATGGCTTGATAAGCACCAAAAGCAACATCTTTTACATCTATCCAATTTAAAGTAACATTGGTGTCTACAGGAATTTCACCCTTTAAAATTTGAAATACAAGTCTGTTGGTATAACTCAATTTATATGCTTCACTGCCAATCATTGCAGCAGGTAAAATTAAAACCGTTCTAATACCGTATTTTGCTCCTAAGGAAATCGCCAGTTTATCGGAATCATTTTTAGAATTGTAATACCAGTTTCTTCGATCTTTATTATAACCATTAGCGACATTTGCTGGTAACTTTGTAAAGTCTAACGAAGCCACCGAACTTACATATACGATATTTTGGATGCCACATTCCTTTGCAATATCAAACACATTTTGAGTGCCTTGTACATTGTTATCATAAATAGCAACTTTGGGATTTTTCGCCCACAGACTAAAGTTAGCACCTACCGCATATATATTGGTGACGCCTTTAAATGCTTTTCTTAGAGATTCTCGATCAGTAATATCTGCTGGAAATACTTCACAATCTAATCCTTTAAAAGGTTCTTGATTCGAACTATCTCTTACTGTTGCTCTTACTTTTTGATTTTTAGAAAGTAATAACCGTACCAAGTTATTTCCTAAATGCCCGTTTGCTCCTGTTACTAATGAAATTTCTTTGCTCATCTTTATTTTTGTTTAAGCAAAGGTCCATCGTTTTCAAGTCGTTAAAAATAACATTTGTTAGAAAGTGATTTGTTTTCGAATCCGACTTAAAGATTGCGGTTCTATGCCTAAAAAGGAAGCGATATTATCTACGGAAACATGTAGTGCTAATTTCGGATTTTGGTTTAAAAATTTCAAATAGCGTTCTTTAGCAGATAAGATTTGAAAATCTTTAACGCGTTCCAACTTACAGCTTAAGTGTTCATTAGTAACCTCTTTTATAAAACCACTCCAAAAGCTAGTACTTACTAGTAAAAGATCATAGTCGACCTTTGAAACTTTTACCA
>JAGPUY010000316.1 GCA_018067265.1 Oceanihabitans sp.
GATGCATTAATTATGCTATTATCTGCCATCAAACGTAGCCAATTAATAATAGCGGTAGTTATTGGAGGTTTGATGTTTAAAGAAAAAAATAAACGCAAGAAATT
The DNA here is from genome assembly GCA_018067265.1 of Oceanihabitans sp. Taxonomy (GTDB): domain Bacteria; phylum Bacteroidota; class Bacteroidia; order Flavobacteriales; family Flavobacteriaceae; genus Oceanihabitans. The sequence continues at coordinate 105 of JAGPUY010000316.1, forward strand.
GATTCCGTTATTTGGTATTCTGATTGGTGTGTTTTTGATTTTGTATTCGAATTAATACACACCGCATAGTCTATTATTTCTATTCGATTATTACTTATAAATTAAAACAGTTAATACTACTTATTTCAATTCCTCCACCAGCCATAAAGGTTGCTTATTAAATGTTTTCCAATCGGTTTGCAAAGCGGCGTATAATTTATCGATTTCGGTAAAGTCGGTTATGTTATCTGGATCTGCTTTTAGTTTTAAAATGTAATCCATAAGTTCATAACACACGGTGAATTGCCCGCAAGCCACTAAAGTCTCCATTCTGTTTTTGGCTATATCTGTTTTGTCCCACCATAATGTTGTAGGTGTTTCCGAAGCTGTTAAACCAACACTTTCTAAGCTTTTACTTGGTGTAGGTTTTATCTCTTTATTATAATCAGAGCCATTACTATATGGCGATTTTTGACCGTTTAATTTATAAACAGTAGCCGTAATACGTTTGTTTTTTAGTTCACTTTTAGAGTAAAACAAATCGTAATTAATACGTCGCATTTGTTTTAAAAACACATCATTTATCATGGTCATTGCAGAGGTTAATCTATCGGTTAGCATGACTTGTATTAAACTAATATCTAACTTTTTAAAAGAAACAATATCTTCGAGCAATGGCTCTGGAATATTTTTTTTAAATAGGGTTTTTAATTTTGATTTCACCGAAGATTTAAGAACGGAAGCTACTAATCCAAATGCTGTTAACACTAAACCAACACCAAAAATAGCACCTCCTAAAATGTACAAACCTATATAATTCTGATCCCCAAAAACGCTCATATTATTTAAAAGCAAAATGAGTAAACCCACTATAAATGTTATCCAATACAGCGGTTTTATAGTAAAGTATTGCAGTATTTTATTGATGACACGTTTTACTGTAGAACTTTTTTCAATCTTCGTAGTATCTTGTTGCCAAGGTTTCATTTTATAGCTTCCTACGTCGTTAACAATAATTAGGTCTAGGCCTTTTTTTGTTCTTTCCATTCTTTCATTAATAAGCATCATACTACCAATACCTTGGTTGTCTGCAATGCCTCCATCCATAATACCAACACCGTTTATAAAATTATCTAATCCTTTTAAGTTTTTGTACGCTGGGCTGTTATGATTGTCAAAATAATCATCCGGAAAAACTAAGGGTTCAAATCCTACAGGAAAACAAGAAGAAGATGCAATAACATCTCCTAGCATTACTTCATTACGCAACGCATTTATTTCTTTTTGATTGTTTTTGTATAGCGGGTTATTGCCAAAGTATCCTTTGTTTTGAAATCGATACGTTAATCCGAAAGAAAAATCGGTAGCATTAAAACATACTTGTTCTAATTGCTTGATTTTATCGTCTTTAAAGTGTTGGAAAGAACCTTCAAAGATTGGCATTTCTTGATAGGTTAAAGCAAATGCATTAATAAGCGATCTGTTTTTATAGGGATTCGCTTTCCAAACGCTATCGTTTTCTAATTTACTAATTGCTGTTTTTAAAAGCACATCATTTTCTGGAGTAAATGTAGCGTAGAAATTTTTAAAAAAATCTTTAAAATTATAATTGGGATCTTGAACTGCCTTAGCAAAACCAACGCCCGTTAGTGTACCACCACTTACGGTACTTAATGCTTTTACAGATTGTAATAACGATTTGTTTTTATAGTTTACGTGGTCTAAATAAGACAATATTCCTAAAGCAAAAAAAGTAGCTCGATAGCCTCCGCCACTAAAGCAAAGACCTATATTTTCAAAGGGTATAAATTCGGGTTTTATTCTTGTTTCTTGAGGCATAAAAATAGTAGCAATTGATTGTTTTTAAAGATAGTTATTAATTAGGCCACTGTTATAAGTAGAAGTACCTGATTTTAAGTATTAAAAAAGTTTTATTATTACGGAGTTCCTTTGTCTTTCCGTTCTTTATAAACTGTTTATTTAGGTGAAAATTTAAAATATTTTGGATGTACTATAGATTGATTCTAAATTCTTTATACCCTTTTTATAAAACAAATGAATTATATTTGATTGTATAAAAAAATGAATATACACGTTATAAATGGTTAAAAAGAAATTGAATCGCTTTCGTTTATTAAATAAAAATGCTGTTTTTAATATTTTATTTTTAGTGTCTTTTTTAATCGCCATAGTAGTAAGTATAACTATGGAAAAAAAAGACTTGATATATATATGTCCAATAGTAATTCTAACTATATTCTTAAAATATATTAGTCTTACTAAAAAGAAAGCAGACCCTTTGTTTATTCTTGTATTACTTGCTTTTATAGGTATAAATATTTTAACTTTTTACTCCTTTAAGGATTTCTTTGTTAGTATATCTATTTTAACCTCTGGATATCTGTTGTTATATACGCTGATACTTAAGAAGTTTTTGAATAAAAGTAAATTAAAATCGATACTGTCATTATCCGTTTTAATTGGTGTATTATTAGTTGGCTATATCATTTATTCTGTAGTTGATTTGCTGATTGGACATGTTCCGGATCATAAATTAATTTTTGTTTTTTTAGTTGCTGTATGTTTATTTATTTATGCTATTACATTTGCAATGATATATATTAATGATAATTATGTAAATGGTACTATTTTATTAACTTCTGGCGTGTGTACCATATTTAATTTAGCACTGGCACCTATAAATGAATATTTTTTCTACAATAAAACATTTACCGTTTTACTAATTATTTGTCATTTATTGTCGCTTTATCTTTTTATGATATTTATTTCTAAAACGAAAGTGATGGATGCGAAAGATGCGCAAATCGATTATTTTGAATAAAAAAAAAGGAAGATAATTATAAAACTATCCTCCTTTTCTGCTGCTAATCCATCAATCACAAAAAAAAACTAATCCATTTCTATAATACCAACTATTTCATATGCTCTGGTACCATCTATTTGTACTTTTTCGTATAAAATATTAGCATATTCATAATACATTTCTCCATTTAAAACTACTTTTTCATAATCTTCTGGAAGCTCATATATTACAGTTCCAACTTCTGGATCTACCACTTCATATTCATTATTTACTTGGGTATAAAATATACCATTTACGGTATAATAGTTATAGTTGTTAAATCGGACTCTTTTATAGTTGGTTGGTAATACTTTTATTCTAAAACCAACCTTAGGAGCAATAACAATATAGCTACCTCTAGATTGCGTATAGTATTTATTATTTGCATAATAGTAGTTTTGGCCCTTATAACTAATCGGAGTTCGGTTTGGTAGATTTCTTACTGAAACCACTTTCTTTTTAGGTGTTTTGTAGGTCACTTGTTTACTGGATACTCTTCTACTTGTATTCGTATTACTTTTTGCAGTGGTAGTTCTTGTTGCTTTTTCCGTTTTATTGGTGGTTGTAGTAGTACGACGAGTTTGTGCCGATACTTGGGTACTAACCGCAACCATAAACAAGGTTGGTAGAACGAGTGTTTTTATAAATGTTTTCATATTCTTTATTTTTAAGGTTTAACTTTATTTTCTCAACATTAAGACGTTTTTTAATGTGGATAGTTTAAAGGTACAGGTAATAAACCTTCAAAAAAACAGAAATAGACTAACTCCTAGATTGCACCTATAAACTAGATTTTTTTATCGACAACTCCACCGCTCTAAACCAAAATCTGCAGTGTTTGATACAAAAAAAAAGGTGCACCTTTTACGTAAATGTACCTTCTCCTTAGACTAATTCAAAAAAATATTATTTCAACAAATGCAATAAACCTGTTAATTCGGTTAGATTTAAATTGGAATTGTTATCGGTATCCAAAACATTAAAATTTTCTGCTACAGAACCAATAGCTTCTGTACTACTAATAGCAGCATTGTTATCGGTATCTAATAAGCTAAAAAGGCTAGAGATTTGTTGTACTGTGGCGTTAGAACTTAAGGAACTTAACAGTGTTGCTGCATCCGAAATACTTGAAGTATTTACGTTTTTAACGCTATCACAACTAGAAAATGTAATAATGACGATGAATGATAATGCTATTTTTTTCATAATTGGAATCTGTTTTTTATGTTGCCACAAAAGTAGTTTTACATATTCCAATTAAAAAAGCAAATAGACAAACACGAGAAATGTGTCTTCAAATGAGGCGAATGTATAGACCGAAAGAAAAAGGTTTGGTTTTATAGCGAGTTATTGTTAATAAAAGCTAAAAATTTTGGTTTGTATTGTTCCGAAACGGTAATGCGTTGTTCGTTGATAATGATTTGACTACGCTCAATAACTTCGATGTTTTTTAACGACACAATAAACGAGCGATGCACACGCATAAAATGGGTTTCAGGAAGTTCTTCTTCCAGAGATTTTAAACTCATAAGCGTTAAAATAGGTTTCGGGTTATCTTTCAACCATATTTTAATATAATCTTTCAATCCTTCAAAATACAGAACATCTGCTAGTTTAATACGGAGTTGTTTGTATTCCGATTTTACAAAAAGGAATTCTTTTTCTTCCGAAAGGATATTTTTCTGCTTTCCTTTTACCAATTCAAACCAGGTATTTGCTTTATTGGCAGCGCCTAGAAATTCGGCATAATCAAAAGGTTTCAATAAATAATCTAAAGCTTCCACTTTAAAACCTTCTAAGGCATATTGATCAAAAGCGGTGGTGAAAATAACGCGGGTTTCTTTTGGAAGCATTTTAGAAAATTCAATGCCCGTTAAATCTGGCATTTGGATGTCTAAAAACAGTAAATCTACAGGTTGCTCTTTTATAAACTCCATCGCTTCCATAGCACTGCTACATTTTTGCTTTAGTTCTAAAAAAGGTGTTTTCTCGACATAGCTTTCCACTAAGTTAAGCGCCATAGGCTCATCGTCTACAATAATACAGGTGATTTTTATAGTACTCATACGTTTGGTTTATATATTAAAAGTAGCCATATTTTAGTTTACGGTGTACCTAACAAGTACCTCATTATCTAAAATAACATTTGTTGACCATATAAATTGAGCGTCTGCCGCACTATCATCAAAAATATTTGTAAAATTGGTGTAAGAAGGTTTATTATCTACACCTATAGTATTGTTTGTAAACGCCGTTGCGTTAGGCCATTGGCTATCATCAAAAGCAGCCGATTGCCAGTTTGATGGTGTTTTCCAGTGTAAAGCGTAATATGACGTTCCGTCATTAGAATCTTCCGTGCTACACGTTTCACTTAATCTTAAAGTGCCTTCTTCGCTAGCACAAGATAAATCTCTTAAAGGCGCCGTATAAAAGGTTTGCGCTTTCCAATTAGCATCTGTTGTTGCAATTATCTCATCTTCAGCATTTTTAAAAACAGCTACCATACCACCATCTCCAGGATGAAATGCTTGTCCTCTATTCGCCTCAGATCCTAAACCACTATTTTCTTCCCAATCTACCAATTTCATGGCTATCGTAAAAGGCGTGTTTACCTTAAACCTAACAATATTAGAATTGAATTGCGTAAAAGGCACATTATCTTTCCCTACAGGAATTCCATTAATGTACATTTCAAAATAGTTGTCGGCAAATACATACGCCGTAATTATTTCACCATCGGGATCCACTTCAATAATATCTGTTCCGTCTAAAGCTGTTAAGGCTTCATCGGCAGATGCATATTCTACTTTTGTACACGGATTAAACAAATCGGATGCAAAAGGAAAACTGTCATCCGTAAAATTAACGGCTGCAGGAACCGTCCATGTAATGCCGTCTGTTGCAGTGGAAGTACCAATTGGCGCTTCTCTACCTCTATCGCATTCCAATATATTTTCAGTTACAACTGTTGCTGATCCTTGCGATACAGATGCTGTGCCTTTATAAACTTCTGAATTTTGAGGAGTAGTCTTTGGACTGTTTTTACAAGCTGTCATCGTTATAGAAGCGAAAACAAAGAGTAATATAATGTTCTTTAAGTGTATCATTATTATGTTTTTTAATTGGAGTCTATAAATGTTAATGTTGTTCTATCTATAATTTTTACGGTAGACAATGCATTCATAAATACATTATAATCTACATGTAAACTGTGTTCTTTAGGTAAAGTGGTAGGTGTTTCGGATAAGGCATAAAGCGCTATGGTATATTCGTGTTTGCCTTTTCCACGAGAACATGGCGACGTATAGGATATCGCTGTACCATCTTTATTTGGACCCATAAACCAATTCCCTTTAGCCGCCATTTTGTATGGTATTTCTGTTGTTTCAGGATCTATATCCCATAATAACAGGTAGGAATTAATTTCTGTTTTATTATCTTTTTTCGGATAATGATACATCACAACTGCTAAAGATTTAGTGCCTTCTGGAACATTTTCCCACGAAAGTGGTATGGAATTTTCAATAGCATTAACCTTCTCTTCACACTTATAAGTATCTAATAAAACACCATTTTCTATCGCGATACTTGTTAGTTTAAAATTGGAATGTATGGTTTTAAAATCATCATGATTTACTTCCGTAGTCGCATTTTTATTATTTTTGCAAGACATCAACCCAATAAAAAGAATAGGAATTAAAAATTTTGAATGTTTCATTTTTCTCTTGGTGAATAGGTTTCAAGGGTTGCTGTACCATCCGGATTTATAAAT
>JAGPUY010000318.1 GCA_018067265.1 Oceanihabitans sp.
TTTTATAAAGAAATTATTGTCGCTGGCTCTTTTGGTTTATCCGAGCTACTAGATACTTTTTTCATTGCGGCATTGCTTCCTGGATTTATTAGTGAAGTATTCTTAAATGCTTTTAAGTCCGTATTTATCCCTAATTATATCGCCGAAAAAAAATCGACAAATAAACTCGGCGCATTTCAGTCTTCCAGCTTTATTATCACCTTAAGTATTGCTTTACTATTTATTGTTATCTCCTATTTATTTACCGATGTTTTTTTAGAAACTTTTTTTGAAGGACATACTCCGGACTATTATCACTTAATAAAAACACAGTTATACTACTTGTTACCATGCATATTATTTTGGGGATTTGCCTCTTTATTAAGTGGTTTACTAAATATATATGACGAGTTTAGATATGCATCTATCTACCCCATATTTACATCTATCGCAATGATAGTTTGTCTTCTGTTTTTTAAAGAACAACTCCAAGAAAAAGTACTTGCAGTAGGAATGCTAATTGGTAGTATTACCCAATTTGTATTTTTATTGATTGTTGCCATTAATAAAAAAATAATAAAAATTGCGAAACCAGATTTTCTAGGACTTCATACACAAACCATGTTTAAACAGGTTCCTGCGAAAGTATCTTCCGGGTTTTTAACCGGACTAATATCTGTTACAGATCAATTTTTTGCCGCACAATTAATTATAGGATCTATTGCTGCATTAAATTACGGGTTACGGATTCCTGCTTTTTTTACCGCAATTATAGTAATGGCTTTAGGTAATGTGCTTCTGCCCTATTTTTCAAAATTAACCTTAACCAATAAAGACGAAGCATTTAAAACGTTGTACTACATTTTAAAACGTTTATTTATTGGTTTAATACTGGTAAGCGTTGTACTTATATTACTATCCGATTTTATTGTGGAATTATGTTTTGAAAGGAACGAATTTTCTTCCGAAGACACTAAAACAGTAGCAAACATTCAACGGATGTTTTTAATTGGTTTACCTTTTACCATATGCGGAAACATTATTGTTCGATTTTTAACCAGTATTAATAAAAATGCTTTTATGGCATATATCTCCTTTGCAACCGTTATCTTAAATATTATTTTAGACGTTGTTTTAATGAAATATTATGGGGTATTTGGCATCGCTCTATGCACCGCATTACTGCAAATGTTTAGAAGTTTAGTATATTTAAAGTACACCACAAACCAGCAAAAAGTTTTAGCTACATGAAAGAAATTCTAAAACATATCATACTTGCATTAACCATATTAAATCTGCCAACATTTGGTTTAATATCGTTTAATCCTGCGCTAGGTTCTTTAGCTGCTGCACTATCCTTAGTGTCTTTAGCATTGTACTACTTTTTTATTAAGAAAAGTAAACCGTTACTTGCTTTATTACTAATAGGAATACTCTACTACTCCATTTCCGGATTCAGTTTTTCTGGAGAATTAAGCATGTTTATTAAAGATATTTTTAGGTACTTTCTATTTATTCTATCGGTTACCGAAGTTGCAAAAAACACAACCAACGGAGAGGCTTGCTTTTATTTAGTTATTGGCGCTATAAGTGTCATATTAAATGCATTGGTATTCTCGGATGAATATGGTAGATACGCCGGTTTTTATATCAATCCTAATCGTGCAGGATTGGTTTGTATTTTAGGATTTGCTTTCACCTATCGATTAGCAAATAAAAAATATAAAGTAATAGCACAATTAATATGTACTCTAGCAGGAATAGCAACACTTTCGCGTTATTTTCTAATACTCTTATTATTGGTAAATATCACCTCTCTTTTCGCTAACAAAAAGAATATTATCGGGTTAATGGTTGGTGCAGTTGGTATTGTTATCATCATTAATACACCAGCTTTTAATCTAAATAAAGACAGGTTTGATGCCCTTAATAGCTTCTTTAGCGAAGGCGAAGTGAAAACCACAACCATTACCAGAGAATCCAGGCAAGAAACGTGGGCGCTATATACCGATGCTATTGTAAACAATGCTTTAATTGGAAACGGCTATGGATCCATGCAAGGACACCAAGGAGATACTGTTGGTATTAAAGTTGGTGTACATAACACCTATTTAATGGTTTTAGGTGAAGCAGGAATCATTCCTTTTTTACTCTTGGTTATTTTTTATGCCAGTATGATTTTTAAAAGCTTAAGGTACTTTACTTCCAACCCCGAATATCTCTATTTATCCCTAATTATGGCATCCTATTTAATGGTTTCACATAATTATTTTTATAACTATATCATTTTATTTTTCACTATTTGGTTATACACAAGGTTTGGCATGAATACGGAAAATGAAGAAATTTTAAAAACAGAATAACTATGTGTGGCATATACGGATCTACAATAAAATACACGCCTACGCAAGTTAAAGACAAACTTGCGAGAACCTCTTTTAGAGGACCAGACGCAACACACTATACCTTTAATGGTAAGAATGAAAACATCATTTTTGGTCACAATAGATTGTCTATTATTGATCTAGATCCTAGATCGAACCAACCGCTTACGTATAAGCACATTCATATTGTGTTTAACGGAGAGATTTATAATTTCTTAGAGATTAAAAAACAACTGCAAAATAAAGGCTATATCTTTAATACCACTAGTGACACCGAAGTACTTTGTGCTGCCTATTTAGAATATGGCGAAGCTTTTATTAGCAAGCTAAATGGTATGTTCGCTTTTGTTATTTATGACGAAAAAGAGCAGCGTTTATTTGGTGCAAGAGACCGAATGGGACAAAAACCATTCTACTATTACTTCGGTGAAAATGGCTTTGAATTCGCAAGTCAGATTTCATCCATACAATTACATAACACCAACTTATCTATTTCTAGCAAAGCGATTTCGCTGTATCTAACCTGGGGAAACATTCCCGATCCATTTTCTATTTTTAACGAAATAAACAAGTTAGAAGCTGGCCATTCCTTCACGCTAGATTTAACAACCAATACCTTTAAAAAATCACAATATTGGGATATTAATAGCAACAATAATTCCTTATTTACAGGTTCTTACGAAGACGCAAAACAAGAACTTTCCTATTTAATTAAAGACGCTTCCACTATTCGCTTATTTGCAGATGTTCCGGTTGGCGTATTTCTTTCTGGCGGAATAGATTCTTCTGCAATTGCAGCATTAGCTTCCAAAAGCACCAATAGTAAAATAAAAACTTTTTCTGTAAAGTTTAATGAAAAAGGCTTCGACGAAAGTAAATATGCCGCGCAAGTAGCCAATCATTTAGACACAGAGCATCATGTTATTGATTGTAATTATTCGGAAGGTTTAGATTTAATAGAAAACTTTAGCGAATTTTATGATGAACCTTTTGCCGATGCTTCCGCAATTCCTTCCATGTTATTAGCAAAACATACCAGAAAACACGTAACCGTTGCACTTTCAGGTGATGGTGGCGACGAGAGTTTTATAGGTTACACCCGTTACAAATGGATGAAACAAGTACAACTACTTTATGGGATTCCTTCCGGATTAAGAAAATTTTCATCTCGTATGATTGGAAGCCTTCCGTATTATAAATTAAAGATGATTGCGCAAGGATTACAGCACGATTCGTTAAACGATTTATACTTGGCAATTAGTAGCGGAATTGATAATTCCTGGCTACAAAACACCAACGATTACACCAATGTTTCCGAAGTAAAATACTTGAAAGAATCTAATAAAAATCTATTGGAACGGATTTCCGATTTCGACTTAAAAACCTATTTAAACTGGGACATCAACACCAAAGTAGACCGAGCAACAATGGCATATTCATTGGAAGCTCGCGCGCCTCTTTTGGATTATAGAATCGTAGAATTTGCACGCTCGCTACCAACCCATTTTAAATATCAAAAAAACAATCAAAAACGCATTTTAAAAGATGTGCTGTACGATCATGTGCCAAAAGAAATGTTTAACAGACCAAAAGCTGGATTTACCATGCCTTTTGCCAATTGGTTTCGAACAGATCTTAAAGATTTTGTATTAGACACGTTAACCGAAGATGCCCTAAAACAAATACCAAACATAAATGTAAAAGAAGTACAATTACGCATAAACCAACACATGGATGGTTCTTGGAATAGATATCCGCTAATTTGGAAATTGCTCGTACTTAAACAATGGTTAGATAAAAACGGAAACTCATTTTCTATAAAATAATGAACAAACAAAAGATTAAAATAACCTTTGTAATTCCTTCTCTAGCTGCCGGTGGAGCGGAGCGTATCTTGTCTTTTGTAGCGCAAAACATTAACAAAGATATCTTTCAACCCACGCTATTAGTCGTTGGATTTGAAAAAGACACAGTATATGACGTAAGTAATCTAGATGTCATTTATTTAAATAAAACGAGAGTATTAAAAGCAGTGTTTGCCATTGCAAAGCACTTTAGAACGCAAAAACCACAAATTGTAGTTAGTTCTATTTTTCATTTAAATACCATTATTGCATATTTATCTATTTGCTTTCCTAAAATTAAATTTGCAGCAAGAGAAGCGAATGTCTTAAGTGTACTAGCGCAACATGATAGAGGAAATAGATTAAGTTTTTCTAAAAAAATTATTGTAAAAGCATACAAATTAGTCGATTGTTTAATTTGCCAATCGAAAGACATGCAAGAAGATATGATGACGAATTATGGTGTTGC
>JAGPUY010000323.1 GCA_018067265.1 Oceanihabitans sp.
TCTGGTGTTAGTGGCGAAACGAGTGCTGGAGGTAAAAGCCGTATTGATTGGGTAATTAAACAAGCACCTACCGTATTTTTATTAGAATTGGGTGCCAATGATGGTTTACGTGGCGTGCCTTTAACCGAAACACGTGCAAACTTACAAGCCATTATTGATGTGGTAAAAAATAAAAGCCCGGAAAGTATTATTGTTCTCGCTGGTATGGAATTACCTCCAAATATGGGACAGGATTATACTACGGAGTTTAGACAATTGTTTGCCGATTTAGCAGCAAAAAATAACATTGCTTTTATTCCCTTTATTTTGAAAGAAGTAGGCGGTATTGCTTCTCTAAACCAACGAGATGGTATTCACCCAAATATTGCTGGACATAAATTAGTTGCAGACACGGTTTGGGAAGTACTACAACCTTTGTTGTAATGATGATTTAGCTATTCAAATTACAGGTATTCTAATCCTAAAAAAAACCTATTCCAAACAATCGTTTGGATAGGTTTTATTTTTAGATAGAAATTTAGGAACTTCGTTTCTATTTAGGTATTATTCATATTTTGGTTTTTGAAACCATATATCGGATAAAGAAATATTGATGTTTAGTGTATTAATATATTCTTGTATAAGTAAGCTCTCTGTAGTTCCTTTTTTAGCAAGAGAATAGGAAATATTTAGTAGCGATCTTCTACCAATAGGTAAACCAATACCTATAGAAGCTGCATAGGCATCAATTTTGGTATCGTCCACTTTTAGATATCCCGAATTATAATTTAAGCCCATTCTATAGTCTACACGATCCCAGTATTTTTGACTATTAGGATTTTTAGTATATCCCGCTCCAAAACCAAAAGTATTTTGATCGGTGTACTCTCCAATAGCATCCGACTGATTGGTAGAAGACCAAAAGCTTTTGCTGTAATCTGCAGTGATTAGAAAGTTTTTAAACCTTGTGCTATAACCAAAACCAAGTTTGAACGGCAAGTAAAAATCATCTATACTTTCTCCTTCGGTATCTTCTAACAAGGTATACGCAGAGTTTATATATTTGCTGATTCTCACATCTTTAGTTCCTTTTAAAATGGTTGGGAAATCTAATGTCACTCCAAAATTATGGTTCTCTAAATATTTGTATTGCAATCCTAGTCCGAACTGAGCACCATTATAATAATTTTCTTCGGTAATAACTAAATAACTATCCGTAGTAATGGTCGTTTCCGTTTCCTCTATTTTTCCAAATAAATAGGAAACTTTAGCACCAACGTTTAAGTTTTTGTTTATCGTTCTAGCATAATCTAGGCGTACTTCATTTAGTCCTCCAGATCCTTCAATATTGGTTGTAAATGTTTCATTACTTCCTTCAATATTACTTTGTAGTCCTATTACAGAATATCCAACAGTAGTGGCTGGTTTTAACGTTAATCCCATACCATACTTCCCGTCAATATTAAATCCTAAAGAAATATTAGTAAAAGTACTGGTTACATTTTGCTCTTCAGAGCCATCGGCAGAGAGATTAATTAATTCTGCAGAACCTCCAAAATCAAATACAAACTCATTTGGTGTTAAGGATGCAAACGAAGCCGAATTAGAAAGATTTACACCATAACTGGCATCTAAGGCAACTCCTGTTTTACCAAGACCACTATTTCTACCTGTGTTCGCATTGTTTTCTACTCCTAAACCAAAAAGGGAATATGGGGAACTTGTAAGGTTATTAGATTGTGAATATCCATACTGCCCAAGCACCATGGCCAAAATAATTATGTACTTCAATTTATTCATATACGGCATAGGTTATAATTAATTTTGTATTAAAGTTAGATTTCTGACTGTCGTTAAATATTATTTTATTTATAGTGGAAGTATAATCGTCAGGGATTAGAATAAGCGCATCTTCGGTTTCTGGGCTTTCACTTAATTTTTTATCTAAAAATTCTGTAACAGGAACGGTATATGCTATTTTATTAAATTCCGAACCATCTGTGCTAAGCGTCGCAGTAACCACATCTACACTATTCGAAATTTGATCGGCTAAATCATTATTTTGATCTATGGTATACAGTAATAATTGATCGCTCAATGGCAGAAAAATAGAATACGAATCTGCATTAGGTTCTATATAAAGTGTTGCTTCGAGAATGGTCCCCGAACTACCAATATTATAAATATCTTTTATGGTAGGAAACTCTATTTTAGTGACATAACCGGTACCTGCTTGATTATAACTAATGTTGTTACTTTCGAGAGAAGAAAGATTATCTTCCTGATCGGTTAAAATTTCTAGAGGTAAACCACTAACATCACTTTCTATATGATTAAAATAGGCATCTATGCTCATATCATAAGTCAGTTCTTCACTTTCTAATTCTCCAGGAATACTGTAGTAAAAACGCATATAGGTTTCTGCGCTAGTTGTTGAAAAACCAATTATAGCAGCGTTTTCGTTAGCATCTGGACGTATAGTAAGACCTTTTAGTTGTTGATAAAGGGATTCTTCGTCTGTAATGGTATTGTCTCGAATACCGTTAAATATGTTTTCACCAAAATTATAAGGTAATGTCACAAGAAGCGAATCTTTATTAGGCGTTGGTTGGTATGTTTTACGAACTAAAGGAGTTTCGTCATATTCAAATTCGGAAGTGTTATAGAAATAAGAATCATCCGAACTTAATTTATCTGTCAGCTTATATACATTTAAGGAAGCAACTTGTGTGGTATCATTATACGAATAGGTATCATAACCAAGAACTAATCCAACACTATCTAAAACCGCTTGGTTATCTATAGAATACGTATACGTGCTTAGCTGAAAGTATGCAGAACTATGTATCGTTCCCATATCGGCATCATTATATTGTCCAATCAATAACCTGTCGTTAGTCGATGTTATGATAGAATCAAATTTCATAGTAGATAAGGTAACCGAAAAAGTATCAATAGAATAAACTCTTATATCGGTATCGGTAAATTCTTCACCAGCTAAAAGACTAGAGTCTTCGGTATCTGAAGAGCACGAGATTATAGATGCTATAACCGTTATAAAGGTTATTAAAGGTATTAAGTGTGGTTTTGATTTAAACATAGGTCTTTAAGTATTTGCACAAATCAACTACGCTTTACACCTAATAAAAAGTATAATATACGTACAGCTACAATGTATCTACAAACCCCATTATTTATACTATTAAAAGCCATAGCTGTGTTTGTAGATTAAAAAGCTGTGTTTGTCTACAAAAAAAGAGGAT
>JAGPUY010000327.1 GCA_018067265.1 Oceanihabitans sp.
TCACCGGAAGACAAGATGATATGCAAGGGGAATATGACAACCACGGAAACTGGATTAGTGGTATTAACTTTATAGATTCTTGGCATTTAGGTCAGTCGCAAACAGACTTACCTGGAGATGTAAAAAATAACAAAGCTAGAAACACCTATTATTTCTTCCCGTTAATTCTAGGACTAATTGGCTTATTCTTTTTATATAATAAAGACAAAAAAACATTCTGGACCATGCTTGTCTTTTTCCTATTTACAGGATTAGCAATTCAAGTATATACCAACGTGCGACCTTTTGAACCTCGCGAACGAGATTACTCTGTTGTTGGTTCGTTTTACGTATTTGCCTTATGGATTGGATTTGGTGTTTATGCCATTTATGACGCGCTTAAAAAATATGCGCCTTCAAAAATGCTAGCTCCAGCAATTACATTAGCTTCTCTTATTTTAGTTCCAGGAATTTTAGCTGCAAACAATTGGGATGATCATGATAGGTCTGGAAAATACACCGCAGAAGCAATGGCAAAAATGTATCTCGATTCTTGTGATGAAAACGCCATTCTTTTCTCTATTGGAGATAATGACACTTTTGCGCTTTGGTATGCCCAAGAAATTGAAGGCTATAGAACAGATGTTCGTGTGGTAAACACAAGTCTTTTTCAAACGGATTGGTATATCGATCAAATGAAACGTAAGGCATACGAAAGTGATCCAATACCTTCACAATTTACGCATGACCAATACAAACATGGTACGCGAGATTATGTTATGAAAAGAGCAATCTCGAAGGACACGATGATGATTAAAGACTTCTTAGATTTTATAGGAAGTGAAAATCCTAAAACAAAATTCAAATATATTATTGAGCAGCAAGGTGACAATCCAAATGATTATCCAACCTATTTAACGAACTCTAATTATTTTCCAGTGGAAGATGTTATCATTCCTGTTAATAAAGAAAATGCTTTAAAATACGGGATTGTAGAAGCGAAAGATGCAGATAAAATAGAAGATCATATTCAAATCAAAATTACAGATGGCGCATTATATAAAAACCGCCTTTTGATGTTAGATATTGTTGCGAATAACGATTGGAAACGACCAATTTATTTTACCGGTGGTGCTTTTGGTGAAGATGATTATATCTGGATGAAAGATTACCTGCAACTTGATGGTATGTGTTATAAATTAACACCTATTAAAACTGCTGTAGACAGAGCAAACCCATTTGACATGGGAAGAGTAGATAGTGAGAAAATGTACAACATTGTTAAAAAATGGGATTGGGGAAATAGTAACAGCCCAGATATTTACCATGATGTAGAAACAAGAACAAACTCTATCACCTATCGCGGAAACTTAGCTCGTTTGGTAGAACAATTTATAAATGAAGACAAGTTAGAAAAAGCAGAAGAAATTGCAGATTTAGCAATGGACAAAATGCCTGTAGACTATTTTGGTTACTACACATTATTAGAACCATACATAAGCGCTTATTATGAAGTTGGTGCAAAAGAAAAAGCACGTAAATTATTTAAAGATGTAAGTGTTAAGTACCAAGAAAACCTAACGTATTACAGCACTTTAGATCAAAGAAAACAACGGGAACTAGGCGAACTTATCATTACAGATATAGAGCGCTATAAAGCACTTGTAGATGTTGTTTTAGATTATGATGATGAATTATCTAAAACCGAAGCTAAAACGTTTACTAACTTCTTACAGTTGTTCGATCATTTTAATGCTGGTATTTCTAATGAAGCTCCAAGAAAACAAGTAGAAGATATCGATTTAATACAAAAAGACACGGTTATTGCACCAGAATAAAATCTGGAAAACATGAATTTAACGCCAGTAAAAACACCTTTAGTTGTACAGAAGCTATTTCCTCAATATACTTGGGAAATCGCTTCTGATTCTAAGGAAATTTACTTGACTTTTGATGATGGTCCTACTCCAGAGATTACGAATTGGGTTTTAGATCTACTAAAGCAATATGATGCGAAAGCTACTTTTTTCTGTATTGGAAAGAATATAGAAAAGCATCCAGAGATCTTTCAGGATATAATTCATGATGGCCATACCATAGGGAATCACACCTACAACCATATAAAAGGTTGGAAAACTTCGGTAGTAGATTATTTAGAAAATGTGAATAAAGCGCAACAGGTAATAAACACGCACTTAAATTATATAGCGCAAAATCAAAAATCTTCAATCGCTAATCTTCAATCTCCAATCTCCAATCTCTTTCGTCCTCCTTACGGACAAATAACGCCAAAACAAGGTACCCAATTGATAAAACTTGGTTATAAAATAATCATGTGGAGTGTGCTTTCTATAGATTGGGATGCTTTTGTTTCTAGAAAAATTTGCTTGAACAATGTAATTACTAAGGCAGATTCTGGAAGTATTATTGTATTTCATGATAGCGTAAAAGCTTCAAAAAACATGCAATATGCATTACCTAAAGTTTTAGAATATTTTAGTAAAAAAGGCTACACTTTTAAAAGTATCGAATAATTTTTCAGAATAAAACGCAAGAAGCACCATTTATGCCTTCGTAGAAATAGCCTAAACGTACTCTTGAATTAATCCAATAAGCGTATCTGAATCTTGCGCTCCAGTTTGCCGCCATTTCATTTCTCCATTTTTATAGATAATTAAAGTCGGTAAATTCTTAACACGCAAAGCCTCTGCTAATTCTTTATTTTTATCTACATCAATTTTAATAACTTTTGCTTTATCACCAAGTGCGGCGGCCACATCTCGAAGTATGGCATGCATACTATGCGATTGCTCATCTACCGCAAAAAAGTCTAAAAGCACAGGGATTTCTACATCTATAAGTTCTCCAAATTTTGACATATACAATAGTTTTTGATCCAGCACGTATATACTACCCTACTATTTTAATTCGTTTTAAAATTTAAATTTATTCTAGGTACATTCCGTGTTATTTATAAAAATAAGCATTTTCCAATTAAATATAACATTTCTTATAAATTATGTGGCACTGGGACCTTTTTTAAGCTCTATTACGGTTACTTCTGGCCAAATACCAACTCTTCCAGGAAATGCATGATAACCGAAACCTCTATTCACATTAATAAAACGTCCGAATTCATTATACAAACCAGCCCATTGCTTATACACATACTGGGATGGGCTCCATCTAAAGAAACCTGGGATTTCAATACCCATTTGCAGTCCGTGCGTATGCCCACTTAAAGATAAGTGATAGTTGAAATCATCGTTTTTCACTTTATATTCCCAATGTGAAGGATCATGCGTCATCAAGATTTTAAAATCGTCTTTGTGTATTCCTTCCGAAGCTTTTGCCAAATCTCCTGCTTGATTAAATCCTTTTCCCCAATTTTCTACACCTACTAATGCTATTTTCTGACCGTCTTTTTCGATGTATCTATTTTCATTCAGCAATAAATCGAAACCTATTTTTGGGTGAATATCCTTTACATCTTGAAAATTCTTCACCTTATCTTCTGGAGTTTCCCATTGCACATAATCTCCATAATCATGATTTCCAAGTACCGAATACTTTCCCATTGGGGCTTCTAGCGTATTAAAAAGAGCAATCCAATCGTTCATTTCATCTGCTTTATTATTTACAATATCTCCTGTAAATAAAATAATATCCGACTTCTGGTCATTAATCATTTGCACGCCATATGCAATCTTTTCTTTATTGGTAAAGCTACCGGAATGAATATCGGATATCTGCGTGATTTTCAATCCGTCAAAAGCTTCGGGTAAATCGTCAAAAGTCAATTGATACTTAAGCACTTTATAGTTGTAACGCCCTTGAATTATTCCGTACAAAAAAGACGCAAACGGCAAAGCTGCTAGTCCTAATGCTATTTTAGAAATAAAGGCACGTCTTCCTGCTACTGGTTGTGTTTCACCATTAGAAAAAACCGAGATTAATTTCATAAAACCTCTAAAAATATCTTCGCCAAACATAATGGCTAAAATCAATACCTTAGGAATTAAAAACGTGAGTAAAAACCCTGTAGCTAACTGAAATCCGTTGGTTTGCCCAGCACTTCTAGGTGTTGTAAAAACGATATAAAATAAGTGGATATAAATAGCTACGGCAATAAGAATCCAAATCCCCTTAATTATTTTATTTTTTGTAATCGTTTTTAAAGCTTGAAAGGCATAAAACTCCACAAAAAACAAGACTATGGAAACGAGTATAAGCGTAATAATAAATCTCATGGATTAAATTTTTATCAAAAGTAATTTATTAAAGCCCATTTTAACATTCTGCATTTATATTTAACTATACCTTAAGATTTATTATATTACAATTCTTAAATTACTAAAACCAACTAAATGAACAATCAAAATAACAAATCGGCTTTAACTACTTTGGTTACTGTTTTCTTTTTCTGGGGATTTATAGCAGCATCTAATGGTGTTTTTATTCCTTTTTGTAAAACCTATTTTAATATTGACCAGTTTCAATCCCAATTAGTCGATTTCGCTTTTTATGGCGCATATTATTTGGGTGCATTGCTCCTATTTGTTTTATCTAGTTCTATAAAAAAAGACATCCTAAATGCTTGGGGTTATAAAAACGGAATTGTTTATGGTCTACTCCTATCTGCCATTGGCGCATTTGTGATGTATCCGGCAACTATGGGAGCAGAACAAGGACAAACACAAGTTTTCTATTTTGTTTTAATTGCCCTTTTTATTGTTGGTTTGGGTTTTTCGTTGCAACAAACCGCAGCAAACCCTTTTGCTATTGCTCTTGGCGATCCGGCAACAGGATCTCACAGACTTAATTTAGCAGGAGGAATAAACTCTTTTGGAACTACCATTGGACCAATAGTCGTTGCATTTATCATCTTTGGTTCTGCACCTTTATCTGGTGAAGAATTAACAACCATGATAAAAAATAACGAAATAAAACTAACCACAGTACAATCGCTTTACCTTGGTGTTGGGGTATTATTTTTGGTTGCTGCAGCACTATTTCACTTTTCAAAAAAACTACCCGCTTTAAAATCGGAAACCGCCTTTGAACCTGCCAACAAAGCCAAAAACCTACTTCTAGTTTTAACGGTAATTATTGTCGCTTGTTTTGGTTATATTTTTAGTACGTATACTAGTGGAGAAGTATCTTCGGAAGCTTTAGAACACACGAGACTAATCCTTTTAATTATAGCATTACTTGCCGTAATAGGCTCGCTTGTTTTTGCATATTCTAGTTCTTCTAAAAAACCGGAAGGTTGGGGAGCAATGAAATACCCACAACTCGTTTTAGGGATGCTAGCCATATTCACCTATGTTGGTGTAGAAGTTACTGTTGGAAGTAATTTAGGGGAATTATTAAAACAAGCCGTAAACGGAACAAACCTCAACGCATTAGGTTTACCAACACTAAACGACGGACAATTAGCTCCATATATATCCTTATATTGGGGAGGACTAATGGTTGGCCGTTGGGTAGGATCGATTACTGTTTTCAATCCTAGTAAAGGACTTAAAAAAGCATTATTAATTATAGTACCATACATTGCTTTTGGCGTTATTTTACTAGTCAATTTTGGTAAATATTCATCCGATCAAATACTCTTTTTCGGAATTTGTGTAGCAGTACAAATCTTTGGTTTCTTTTTAGCTAAAGACAATCCTGTAAAAACATTAAAAATATTTAGTCTCTTCGGTGTTTTAGCAATGCTAATCGGCTTATTTTCTTCTGGAAATGTTGCCTTATTTGCATTCTTATCTGGCGGATTATTTTGCTCTATTATGTGGCCTTGTATCTTTACATTAAGTATTGCTGGATTAGGAAAATACACCTCTCAAGGTTCTGCCTTTTTAATCATGATGATTCTTGGTGGTGCAATTATTCCGCCACTTCAAGGGAAACTAGCAGATGTTTTTAATATTCAATCTTCTTACTGGATTGCCGTTTTATGCTTTGCTTATTTATTATTCTATGCCTTTAGAACAAAAACAGTTTTAGACAAACAAGATGTGAAATACTAATACTTAATTGGTTTGTTTTTAAGAAAATAAACCATCACTTATAAAAAAAGGGAATAACTTCATTAGTCATTCCCTTTTTTTATTTTAGAACCATTTGATAGTTAAGTCTACCAATTTCTGTTTAAAATTAGTATAAGGCGGAAACAAAAATTCGATAGAACCTATAGTATGTTGTTTTAATACAGAACGCATATTCGAAAATTCCTGAAAACCAAAAATACCGTGTGCTTTACCAATCCCACTATTATTACTTCCTCCAAATGGCAAGTTATGATTGGTATATTGCAATACATTATTATTAATTGCAGTACTTCCTGCTCTTGTATTTTTTATAACCGTATTTGTATTCTTTTTGCTTTTAGAATACACGTAAAGCGCTAAAGGTTTTTCTTTGGAATTAATATAAGCAATAGCTTCCTCTAGTGTTTTATATGTTTTTATAGGAAGGATAGGTCCGAAAATCTCGTCTTGTAAAAGCGAAGCAGTTTCTGGTAGGTTAGAAATTACGGTTGGTTCCATAAAATTATCTTCGGAAGCTGTTTTACCACCAATTTCAATTGTGGCATTCTTCGATTTTGCATCTTCTAAATGCGCTACTAAACGCTCATAATGTTTTGCATTCACTACACGAGAAAGGGAATCGGAAGCCGAAGCATCTGCCGTATAAAAGATTTTTAGCTGTTCTCTTAATTCCGAAACAAAAGCATCTTTCACCGCATCTTTTACCAAAAGATAATCTGGAGCAATACAGGTTTGCCCACTGTTTAAAAACTTTCCCCAAGCAATCTTTTTAGCTGCAGCTTTTAAGTTTGCCGTTTCATCAATGATGGTTGGTGATTTCCCACCAAGCTCCAAAGTTACCGAAGTTAAATGCTTGGATGCCGCTTGCATTACAATTTTTCCAACTTGCGGAGATCCTGTAAAAAAGATGTGATTAAAAGGAAGTTTTAATAATTCTTGCGATACTTCTACTTCGCCTTCTATTAAAGCAATTTCGTTTTCATCAAACAAATCGGCTACCATTTCTGCCATCACTTTAGAAATGTTTGGCGTCATTTCACTCGGTTTAATAATGACCGTATTTCCTGCTGCAATTGCAGAAACTAATGGTCCGAAAGTTAAGTTTAACGGAAAATTCCAAGGAGAAATAAGCAGACAAACGCCTTTTGGCTCGTAAAGATAATACGAAGACGACCCTAGTAAAGACATTGGCGTTTCTACCCTTTGGTGTTTCATCCAGGATTTCAAATGACTTTTAGCGAATTTAATTTCACCAATAACCGGATAGATTTCGGTTAAGTCGGTTTCTGTAAATGGCTTTTTAAAATCTGCAAATAAAGCTTGACGAATGCTATCTTTATAGGTAACCTCCACCGCTTTTTTTAAGGCATTCAGTTTTGCAATACGTTGTTTATAGGTTGTATTTCCTATGTGATACTGATTTGCTTTTTGGGTATTAAATAAAGTAGCGTATTTATTATCGGAGTAATTCATTGTTTTTTTTATTTAATTAAAAGCATTTTTAAAAAGAATGTCATTCAGAAGGAAGCATGAT
>JAGPUY010000355.1 GCA_018067265.1 Oceanihabitans sp.
CACAATTTACAAGAGCACTCGATAGTATTGGTTAGAGGTGGAAGGGTAAAAGATTTGCCAGGAGTTAGATATCACATCGTTCGTGGTGCCTTAGACACAGCAGGTGTTGCAGGTAGAACACAACGTAGATCTAAGTATGGTGCAAAACGCCCTAAGAAGTAATTTAAACTTTAAGAAGAAGACATGAGAAAAAGAGCAGCGAAGAAAAGACCGCTTTTGCCAGATCCAAAATTTAACGACCAGTTAGTAACTCGTTTCGTTAATATGATGATGTGGGATGGTAAAAAGTCTATAGCTTTTAAAGTATTTTATGATGCAATAGCTATCGTAGAAGAAAAGAAAACAGACGACGAGAAGACCGCTTTAGAGATTTGGAAAGATGCGTTATCTAACGTTATGCCTCACGTAGAAGTACGTAGTCGTAGAGTAGGTGGAGCAACATTTCAAATACCAATGCAAATCCGTCCAGACAGAAAAGTATCTACAGCAATGAAGTGGTTAATTAGTTATTCTCGTAAAAGAAATGAGAAGTCTATGGCACAACGTTTAGCGTCAGAGGTTTTAGCAGCAGCTAAAGAAGAAGGAGCAGCTGTTAAAAAGCGTACTGACACGCATAAAATGGCAGAAGCAAATAAAGCATTCTCTCACTTTAGATTTTAAGAAATGGCAAGAGATTTAAAATATACAAGAAATATTGGGATTGCTGCTCATATTGATGCTGGTAAAACAACAACAACAGAGCGTATTCTATATTATACAGGAGTGTCACATAAAATTGGTGAAGTACATGATGGTGCTGCAACAATGGACTGGATGGAGCAAGAGCAAGAACGTGGTATTACAATTACGTCTGCTGCTACAACATGTACATGGCAATTTCCAAAGGAAAATGCTGAGATTCTTCCAGATACCAAGGATTATCATTTTAATATAATTGATACTCCAGGTCACGTAGATTTTACGGTGGAAGTAAATCGTTCTTTACGTGTATTAGATGGTTTAGTATTCTTATTTAGTGCAGTAGATGGTGTTGAGCCTCAATCTGAAACGAACTGGAGACTAGCCGATAATTATAAAGTGCCAAGAATTGGTTTCGTTAATAAAATGGACCGTCAAGGATCTGATTTTATGATGGTTTGTGGTCAAGTTAAAGAAATGTTAGGCTCTAATGCAGTGCCTATCGTTTTAAACATTGGTGACGAAGAAAACTTTAAAGGTATTGTAGATTTAGTTAAGAATAGAGCTATTATTTGGCACGAAGAAGGAATGGGAGCAACTTTTGATGTTGTAGCTATTCCTGAAGAGCTAAAAGAAGAAGCTAGAATTCTTCGTGGTAAACTTATTGAAGAAGTAGCAAGTTACGACGAGAATTTATTAGAGAAATATATGGAAGATGAAAATTCTATTACAGAAGACGAAGTGCATGCTGCACTTAGAGCTGCTGTGATGGATATGGCTATCATTCCAATGATTTGTGGTTCAGCCTTCAAAAACAAAGGGGTACAGTTCTTGTTAGATGCTGTATGTCGTTACTTACCTTCTCCTATGGATAAGGAAGGTATTGTTGGTATTAACCCAGATACAGATAAAGAAGAGATTCGTAAGCCTAGTGTAGACGAACCTTTTGCAGCATTAGCTTTTAAAATTGCTACAGATCCTTTCGTAGGACGTTTAGCTTTCTTTAGAGCATATTCTGGACGTTTAGATGCAGGTTCTTATGTGTTAAATAATCGTTCTGGTAAGAAAGAGCGTATTTCACGTATCTACCAAATGCATGCTAACAAACAAAATGCAATTGATTATATAGAAGCTGGAGATATCGGTGCTGCTGTTGGATTTAAATCTATCAAAACAGGAGATACATTATCTTCTCAAGAGCATCCTATTGTTCTTGAATCTATGGACTTCCCAGATCCAGTAATTGGTATCGCGGTAGAACCTAAGACGAAAGCAGATGTAGATAAATTAGGAATGGGCTTAGCTAAATTAGCGGAAGAAGATCCTACGTTTACTGTGCGTTCAGACGAAGCTTCAGGACAGACTATTATTTCAGGAATGGGTGAACTTCACTTAGATGTAATTGTAGATCGTTTAAGACGTGAGTTTAAAGTAGAAGTAAATCAAGGGCAACCACAAGTAGAATATAAAGAGGCTATTACACAGGCTGCTGATCATAGAGAAGTTTATAAGAAACAATCTGGTGGTCGTGGTAAGTTTGCAGATATCGTATTTACGATTGAACCAGCAGATGCAGGTGTTGTAGGTCTTCAATTTGAATCTGTAATTAAAGGTGGTAACGTTCCTAAAGAATTTATCCCTTCTATTGAAAAAGGATTCAAAATGGCAATGGCTAACGGACCATTAGCAGGTTTTGAAGTAGACGCGATGAAAGTAACATTGAGAGATGGATCTTATCACGATGTCGATTCAGATCAGTTATCATTCGAATTAGCAGCTAAACTTGGATTCAAAAATTCAGCAAAAGCAGCGAAAGCGGTTATAATGGAACCAATCATGAAATTGGAGGTGATTACACCAGAAGAGAACATGGGTGATATTGTTGGTGATTTAAATAGAAGAAGAGGTCAAATGAGTGATATGGGGGATAGAGCTGGTGCAAAAACTGTAAAAGCTACTGTGCCATTATCTGAAATGTTCGGTTATGTAACTACATTAAGAACATTATCATCTGGTAGAGCAACTTCTACTATGGAATTTTCACACTATGCAGAAACACCTTCAAATGTATCTGAAGAAGTGATCAAAGCAGCTAAAGGAGAACAATCTTAAAAAGTTAAGAAAATGAGTCAAAAAATTAGAATCAAATTAAAGTCTTACGATCATAACTTAGTAGACAAGTCTGCTGAAAAGATTGTAAAAACGGTAAAAAGTACAGGTGCTGTAGTAACTGGACCAATTCCATTACCAACACACAAGAAAATTTTCACTGTATTACGTTCACCTCACGTAAACAAGAAGTCAAGAGAACAATTTCAATTAAGCTCTTATAAGCGTTTATTAGATATTTACTCTTCATCTTCTAAAACAATTGACGCTCTAATGAAGTTAGAGTTGCCAAGCGGTGTTGAAGTAGAGATCAAAGTTTAAGTTTAAACTTACATGTCCTTAACGATGGTTAAGGAAAAACGGTAAAAATACAATTCAAGGCTGAAACGTATTTTTCAGCCTTGTTTTTTTAATAAATAGTAACAAATAAATAAATAATAATATGTCTGGGTTAATTGGAAAGAAAATCGGTATGACCAGCATCTTTGATGAAAACGGGAAAAATATTCCTTGTACAGTAATCGAAGCTGGGCCATGTATCGTTACCCAAGTCAGAACTGAAGAAGTGGATGGTTATGAAGCCATTCAACTTGGTTTCGATGACGCGACAGAAAAGAGCGCTACTAAAGCTGACTTAGGTCATGCTAAAAAAGCGGGTACTTCTGTTAAGCGTAAAATCGTTGAATTTCAAGGTTTTGATGCGGAGTACAAATTAGGAGATGCTATAACAGTAGAACACTTTACAGAAGGTGAGTTTGTTGATGTAGCTGGAACTTCAAAAGGTAAAGGATTTCAAGGGGTTGTAAAACGTCATGGATTTGCCGGAGTTGGTCAAGCAACGCACGGTCAACACAACCGTTTAAGAGCTCCAGGTTCTATTGGTGCTGCTTCATATCCTGCGAGAGTATTCAAGGGAATGAAAATGGCAGGTAGAATGGGTGGAGACACAGTAAAAGTTCAAAATTTAAGAGTTTTAAAAGTAGTTGCTGATAAGAATCTACTTGTGGTTAAAGGATGTGTTCCTGGTCATAAAAACGCTTATGTAATTATTAGAAAATAATGAAAGTAGCAGTTGTAGATATTAACGGAAAAGACACAGGAAGAAAGGTAGACCTTTCTAAAGATGTGTTTGCTATTGAACCTAATAATCATGCTGTATATTTGGATGTTAAGCAATACTTAGCAAATCAAAGACAAGGTACTCATAAAGCTAAAGAAAGAGCTGAGATTACTGGAAGTACACGTAAGATTAAAAAGCAAAAAGGAACAGGTACAGCAAGAGCTGGATCTATCAAGTCAGGAGTTTTTAGAGGTGGAGGTCGTATGTTCGGTCCAAGACCAAGAAACTATAGCTTTAAATTAAACAAAAACCTTAAACGTTTAGCTCGTAAATCGGCGTTAAGTATTAAGGCTAGTGAAAAGTCAATTGTAGTATTAGAAGACTTAAATTTCGATACACCAAAGACAAAAAATTTCACTGCAGTTTTAAAAGCTTTAGGACTAGAAAACAAAAAATCACTGTTTGTGTTGGGTGCTTCAAATAATAATGTATATTTGTCGTCACGCAATTTAAAGGGCACTGAAGTGTTAATAAACTCAGAGTTAAGCACTTACAAGATTTTAAATGCAAATCAAGTAGTTCTTTTAGAGAGTTCTTTAGAAGGAATTGAAACGAATTTAAGTAAATAAGAAACAAATGAATATCTTAATTAAACCGATAATCACAGAAAAAGCGACAGCAAATAGTGAGTTAAACAACTGCTTCAGTTTTTTCGTGAATACAAAGGCGAACAAGGTAGAAATTAAAAAAGCAGTGGAAGCTGCTTATGGAGTTTCTGTTGAAAAAGTTCGTACTATAAATGTCCGTCCAGATAGAAAAACTAAGTTTACAAAAACTGGTATTCAACATGGTAAAACAAATGCTCTTAAAAAAGCAATTGTACAACTGGCGGAAGGTGAGATAATTGATTTATACACTAACATGTAATTAAAAAGAAATGTCAGTAAGAAAATTAAAACCAATCACACCAGGACAGCGATTTAGAGTAGTAAATGGATTTGACTCCATTACTACTGATAAGCCGGAGAAGAGTTTATTAGCTCCGAAAAAACGTTCAGGTGGTAGAAACAGTCAAGGTCGTATGACTATGCGCTACATAGGTGGTGGTCATAAGAAAAGGTACCGTATTATTGATTTCAAAAGAACTAAAGCAGGAATCCCTGCTGAAGTGAAATCAATCCAGTACGATCCAAACCGTACAGCGTTTATTGCGTTGTTAAATTACCAAGATGGTGAGAAAACTTATATCATTGCTCAAAATGGTTTACAAGTTGGACAAACATTAGTTTCAGGTGAAGGTGTTGCTCCAGAAATTGGAAACGCTATGCCGCTAGCTAATATTCCATTAGGAACTATTATATCTTGTGTAGAGTTACGTCCAGGTCAAGGAGCTGTTATGGCTCGTAGTGCTGGATCATTCGCACAGTTAATGGCGAGAGAAGGTAAGTTTGCATCTATTAAATTACCATCAGGAGAAACAAGATTAATCTTGGTTACTTGTATGGCAACAATAGGAGCGGTATCTAACTCAGATCATCAATTATTAGTTTCAGGAAAAGCTGGTAGAAGCAGATGGTTAG
>JAGPUY010000359.1 GCA_018067265.1 Oceanihabitans sp.
GAGTTAATATATTTCAGAATATCGTAATCGCTCCACTCTGCAATAAACAAGTTCGTATCAGAGTTAATATATTTCAGAATATCGCTAATCGCTCCATGCTGCAATAAACAAGTTCGTATCAGAATTAATATATTTCAGAATATCGCTAATCGCTCCACTCTGCAATAAATAAGTTCGTATCAGAATTAATATATTTCAGAATGTCGCTAATCGCTCCACTCTGCAATAAATAAGTTCGTATCATGTCCACCACCATTATTTCTATTCGAAGAGAAGACTAAGTATCTACCATCATTAGAAAACACAGGAAAAGCATCAAAAGTGGTACTATGTGTAACGCGTTCTAAGTTTTTACCATCGATATCAATCAAGTATAGATTAAATGGAAACCCGCGAGGGGATTCAAAGTTAGAAGAGAATAGAATTTTCTCTCCGCTAGGGTGAAAAAACGGACTCCAATTCGCGTTTCCTAAGTCGGTTAATTGCTTTAAATCACTACCATCTGCATTACATATATACAGCTCCATTTCTGTAGGTTGTACTAAACCATCCGCTAACAAATCTTTGTATTCTTTAATCTCTTCTTCGGTTTTTGGTCTAGAAGAACGGAAGATAATTTTTGTGCCATCTGGCGAAAAGAAAGCGCCTCCATCATAACCCAATTCGAAAGTAATTTGCTTCACATCGCTTCCGTCTAAATTCATAGTATATAAATCGATATCACCATTTCTGGTCGAAGTAAATACAATTTTATCGCCTTTAGGAGAAACCGTTGGCTCTGCGTCATAACCAACTTCATGCGTTAATTGTGCGGTTATATTTCCTTCTAAATCTGCGACAAAAATATCATAGGTGTCATAAATTGGCCAGATGTATTTTCCGTTTTTACGTAAAGGTGTTTCTGGGCAAGCATTATCTCCCAAATGTGTAGAAGCATAAATAATATGCTCGTTATCTGGTAAAAAATACGCACAAGTAGTTCTTCCTTTTCCGGTGCTAATCATTGGTGGTGTTTTGTCTTTAAATATTTCTTCCGCATCCATTAAAAACATTTGGTCGCAAGCTACATTCCAGTCTTTGTTATTCGATTGAAATACTAATTGCTTGTCATCAAAACTCCAATATGCTTCTGCATTATCTCCTCCAAAAGTAACTTGACGTATATTTTTAAAATGCGTTTCTTCCGGATAAATTAAAGAATCCACCCATTTAGTAGCTCCCGTTGTAACGTCTCCTGTTTTAGAGGTATTCTGTTTACAAGAAACAATAGATAAAAGAAGTAATATATAAAGCGCGTAGTTTTTAGTCATGATTTTTTACTTAAATGGCATTTAATACCTAATTTTACGTAAAATTAATATTTATCATTATGAAATACAGCATTCTTGTCGTTTTTTTAATTCTATTGAGTTCTTGTAAAAAAGATCTGGTTGCACCAGAAGTATCTATACAAGAAGATGTAGCCTTTTTAGCAGATGATGCTTTAGAAGGCAGACAAACAGGAACAGCAGGCGAGCAAAAAGCGGCAGCATACATTGCAAAGCGTTTTCAAGATCTAGGTTTACATGCCAAAGGAACCGATGGTTTTTTTCAAACCTTTTCCTTTAAACCAAAAACAGATCCGCATCAAGAAGTGAATTATACTGTAAAAGATGGAGACAGTACCATTACTGGAACTAATGTCGTTGCATATATAGATAATAAAGCGGAAAACACCATAATTATTGGAGCGCATTATGATCATTTAGGTTATGGCGCAGAAGGTTCTTTGTATCGAGGAGAAAGAGCAATTCACAATGGAGCAGATGATAACGCAAGTGGCGTAGCGGTTTTGTTAAACTTGGCAAAACGATTAATGAAAGGGAATATTAACAACAATTACTTGTTTATTACTTTTTCTGGGGAAGAAATGGGATTATTAGGTTCTAATTATTTTGTGAAAAACCCAACCATTGACACCAAGAAAGCAAACTATATGATTAATATGGATATGGTTGGTAGACTTAAAAAAGATAGCACTTTGGCGGTTTACGGCGTTGGTACTTCGCCAATTTTCAAGCAAACTTTAAAAGCGAATAACAACCGATTTAAATTAGTGCAAAAAGAATCAGGAGTAGGTCCAAGTGATCATACTTCCTTCTATAATGCAGATATTCCTGTATTACATTTTTTTACTGGTCAGCATGAAGATTACCACAAACCATCCGATGACACAGAGCGTTTGCATTTTAACGGCATGCAAGTAATTTCAAATTACATTTTCGAGATTATAAGCGATTTAGATAATAACGGAAAACTTCCTTTTAGAAAAACAAAAAACGAAAGCGAAGATGTACCACGTTTTAAAGTTGGATTAGGCGTGATTCCAGATTATTTATACGATGGAAAAGGGATGCGAATTGATGGTATTAGCGAAGATAAGCCAGCACAGAAAGCTGGATTGCAAAGAGGAGATGTAGTTGTAAAACTTGGCGAGATTGAGGTGATAGATATGACAACATACATGATAGGATTATCAAAATTTGAAGAAGGAGATATTACTAAAGTGATTGTAGAAAGAGAAGGAAAAGAGGTTGAGGCGGAAATTACATTTTAAGACTTCGTCACTTCGAGCAATTCTGAAGAACGAAGAATCCTATCGAGAAGTAATCCAATAAAAAAGATGCATATTACCCAAAAAGACATCATTACTAAAATACACGTAATCATATCCATATGTATTGTGGTTCCTGTTGCCTTTGTTTATGGTTTTAATTCGAGCTCGCAATTTGATATTCATTTAAATACCATAGACGAGCATAACTTTTTTAAAGCCATAATGGGGCTGTATTTGGGGTTTTCAACACTTTGGATTTTAGGCCTTTTTAAAACCAATTACCTAAAATTAGCTTTAGTAACCAACATGATTTTTATGCTTGGTTTAGGTTTCGGAAGGGTTTTAAGTATCCTACTCGATGGCACACCAACTTTTGGTTACCTCTTTGGAACGGTTGCAGAATTATTTTTAGGTTTTTACGGACTTTGGGTATTAACTAGCCATAAGCGCTCCGCAAATACCTAAGCTTATAATTACATAAACAGTAGCAAGAATAAATAATACTTTTGCTGCTTTTTTATTCTTTTTAAATACGGCAGCTCCAATAATAGTTAGTAAAATTGCTGGACCAAACATAATGGCAACAAGCATAATTACCAAGCCGTCTAAATTTCCTACTTCAAGTAATAATGTCTTCATAAATTATAAATTAGTAAATACAACAACGCCATAAACAACAAAACTAGCCACCAAACAGACCATGGCTAATTGATAGTATTGTTTTTGTTTCTCACTACCTTTTTCGGCTTCTTTACCATAAATAGCGAATACTGCTGCAGGCATAAACATAACAAGAATAAGAAGGAACCACATCATACCATTTCATTTCTTAATTCCTCTAACCTCGCTTTTTTATCATCGCGATAAAACAAATTCATCGTTTCAAACGGAATGATTTTATTGTCCTTATCCACAATATGCACACAGGATTTTTTAATGGCGCGAACATCAAAGTTATACGCATCAATAAACTGCATGATGATTACCCGAAACAAATTATCATATCCTAAATCTGGTGCATCAATATTAGGCAAACAACACATAATAGATTTTAGGTTTTCTTCTGCAACTTCTACCGAATTCCCAGTACTAAATAACGCTATCATTTTTTCTTGAAGCAACGAATCTTGCTCATAAATAATAGTGTTTTTGCTATTGTCTAGCAAGTCATTCGGATTAATATAACGCGTTAACGGAAACACTTCGTCTCCTAGTTTAAGCGCATAACCCATAACCAAAGCATCGGGATTACAAGGCACCGGAAGCAAATCATCCGGATTAAAAATAGCCGTTTGCTCCATTATTTTTCTACGTACTTCGGTAAGTGTCATTCTATCGGTTTCCGGATTAAAATTCTCCAGTCTTCCTGCAATCTGTGTCGGTTGTAAAGTAACGCCACGAATACATTTTTGCTTCAGTGCGTACTCTATTATTTTTCCAATTTCACCATCATTCAACCCTTTTTGAAGCGTAACCACTAAGGTGGTAGAAAGATTTAATTGGTTGAGGTTTTCAATTGCTTGTTTTCTAATATCGTTTAAATCTGCACCACGAAGTTCTCGCAACACGCTATTTTCAAACGAATCGAATTGTAAATAAATCTCAAAATCTGGAGCGTAGGTTTTTAGTCTTTCCGCGAAAGCGAAATCTTTAGCAATTTTAATACCATTCGTATTCAACATTAAATGCCGAATAGGTAACGATTTTGCATAGTCCATAATTTCCCAAAACTGCGGATGAATCGTTGGTTCTCCGCCCGAAATTTGTACCACATCTGGTTCCTTTTCATTCCTAACAATGGTGTCTAACATCGCTTTTACTTCGTCCAACGTGCGATGTCTTCCATAGGTTGGCGACGAACCAGCATAACAGGTCGGGCAGGTTAAATTGCACCTATCGGTAACCTCTACAACCGTCAAACAACTATGCTGCTCATGATCTGGACACAAACCACAATCATACGGGCAACCATAATCGGTTTTGGTGTTAAACGTATATGGCGTTTCGCTTGGCTTGTTGTAATTTCGTATGTTTTTGTAATAGGCAATATCGTCGGCAATAAGCACCTTAGAATTGCCATGTTCTTTGCAACGTTTCAACATATAAACATTGCCGTCTTCAAACACAATTTTTGCATCCACACGCTTTAAACACTCGGGACATAAGCTTAACGTAAAATCGTAATAGGTATATTTTCTAACTGGCATTTTTTCGTTTTTATTATCATTTGGGCGTTACCCTTTTTCGCTAAAAAAGCTGCAAAGGGTCAGGCTTTACGCTGCAATCTTTTTGCTCGTGTTCTCGATACATTTTACTCATGCTTCGTAAAACACTCGAACAGACAAGAAAAAGGATTTTCACTACAATCCTTAACGCGCTTTCTTACTAAGTATAAGACTAGTAAGAAACTTGCTGTAATACAACCAACAAATTACACATAATATTTGAATGCTACTGAAACCAAAAACATAAAAAACATTAGGCTTTAAGAATTCGATAAAAAACCGAAACCCAAAATAGCTTAGCATGAAAATCTTGAAGACTTCGCCATTTTTTAAAACGGCCTTATTTTTAATCTGTTTTAATAGAAAGAATAGAAAAACCAAAAACACCAATTCATAGAGCGAAGTCGCATGACGAAGTATACCATCACCTAAATCCATACCTAAAAACGAAGTGGTTTCTTTACCGTAAGTAAACTCGTTAATACCAGAAAGAAAGCAACCAATACGACCAATAAAAATACCTAGAAGTATAGGAAAGGTGAACAAATCACCCGAAGACGTTTTTTCGCCAATAATTTTTTTCGCTAATTCTACACCTAGTAAACCACCAAATAATCCTCCCATGATGGTTTTGGTGTTTAATACCTGAATAATATTTTCCTGAGAAAAATCAATGAAAGGGTTTTCTAA
>JAGPUY010000373.1 GCA_018067265.1 Oceanihabitans sp.
ATTATAATCTGGCCTTTTGTTGGTGCATTGGTAGGAGAACTAATTAATAAAGCAGATTCTAAAACAGCTATAAAAGCAGCCTTTGGTTCTTTTTTAGGTTTTTTAACAGGAACTTTTTTAAAGTTTATTGTTGCTATCGTTTACTTTGGTTTTTTTATTATGACTTTTTGGGAATACAAAGCCAGCATTTTCAGCTTTTAGTAAACATGTGGGAATAGAAAAAGCCTTACAATTTCATAAAAATGAAATCATAAGGCTTAATTCATGCTATAATCAACATAATTTTATCTGAGGGGACTAACTAATTACGCGTTGTTGATAGTACTAAGATATATATAATATATAGAATATGCTTACGGAAAAACCGTAATTGATTTACGGAAAAACCACACTATTCAAGGTTTTCAAGTCTTTGAAGGTTTCAAAAAAAAGAATAAATTTCAAAAATTAACATTTAGAAAAAGATAATTCGCACAAAAATTATAAAAATCCTTTATTTCTGGCTTCCTTTAGTAAGGTTTCATCTTGGCTATCTGTGATAGAAAAAACCTCTTTTAAATTCTTTTTTCTTTTTTCAACAGAACTGGTAGAAATACCAATATGTTTGGTTAAACTTTTTGTTTTTATGCCTTGCGATAGCAGGTATAAAATTCTTCGATCGATGTCATCTATTTCAATTTCAGATTCTAAAGCTGTTTTCAAATATTTGGTAACCGTGGTACTATAAAATGGTGGATTATTTAAAACGGCCTGAAATGCACTAGCCAATTCTCTAGAAGTTAAATCACTTTTTATAACAAAACCTTCTGGCTTAATTTCTTTAATAATATTATGTATTCTATATGGCTCGTTAAACATGGTAAGAATAACAATTTTTGCACTTGGTAAAATATCTCTAGCGTATTTAGAAAGGTCTTCTCCAGAGGTTATGGTCCCATCGGATGAAGGCGGTAAACTAATATCCATAAACAAGATATCATACGGACTTTCTTCTTCTATAGACTTTTGCATTAATGCCATAGATTGGTCGCAGGTATTCGCAATATCTATTTGCAATTCTTGTGTTTCTTTTTTGGTCGCTAATAGTGTGTTTTGATAACCTTCTATAATCATAGGATGGTCATCTGTCATTAATATTTTAATTATTTCTTGCATTTAGTTAGGTCTTTTTTGCTAGATAGGAATAGTAATGGCAATGGTAGTGCCTTTATTTATTTGCGATTTAATTTTTAATACTCCTTTAATTTCTTTGACTCTGGAGGTTATGTTTTTAATACCAATTCCTTTTTTGGATTTGCTTACTTCAAAACCAGAACCATCGTCTGTAATTGTGATACAAATTACATTATTTTTTATACTAAAGCTAATTTCTACGATGGAAGCATTAGCATGTTTATATATATTTTGAAGGGTTTCTTGTAATATTCTATAGATGTGAATTTTAGTTTTATTGGTTACATTATCCCAATGTATCGAATCACTGTGGGTAAGCTTATAATCCAATGCATAAGCTCTAGTTTGCGTTTCTAAAAGTGCTTTAATAATATCTGCAAAACCAGATCCCGAAACGAAATCGGTATTTAACTCATGCGATACTTTTCTTATTTCCTGCTCGATAGCCTGTAACTCGTCTATATAATTTTCTCTAGATTTAATAGCTTCTTCGGTAGAACTCCTATTTAAACTATCTAAACTCAGCCTAGTTCCAAAAAGTCTTCCTAAAATACCATCGTGAAGTTCTTCAGAAATCCTTCTTTTTTCTGTACTTCTAGCTTCATCAATTTTATCCTGTTGCGACAGCATAAGATTATAAATTTCTTCATTAGTTTCTTGCTGCTCCTGGACAAACTTTAATTCTTTGTTTTTAGAACGTTGTGTGAAGATAATATATAGTAAAGCAAGTGTAACCAATAAACCTATAGATATCCACAGGAAGAAAAATCTCTCTTTGGATACTTGTTCTTTTTCCGCTTTTATTTGGTCTGTTTCATAATCTATTCTAGCAAACTTATTTCGAATAGAACGTTCTGCTTTCTGCAAGCTATCGCTTAATTTGATATACGCATTCAAACTCGTTTTCGCTTTTTCTCCTGTTTCTATTTTCGATTTTAACAGAAGTGCTTCTAATATCGTTTCATTTGCGACTAATTCCTCGCCTATTTGATACGCATTATCTACATAATACCTAGCGCTATCTATGTTTTTTGTTTCTAGATAGAATTCGGATACATCCATACTAATAGATAAAAGACCAACAGCATCGTCTTCTTTTTTACTAATAGCGTAAGCTTCATTAAATAATTTTTTAATATCACTATTGCTGGCGGTTTTATTAATAAATTTTGCATTCGCCAATCCGGATAAAATTATAGAATAAGAAGTTGGATCATACGCAAAAACAGATTCATCATTATATAGCTTTTGGTACAGTCTTTCTGCGGTTATATAATCTTTTTTTCGTCTATATAAGGCAGCTATATTGATATTAGAAAACAATCTTTTCTCATAAGAATCCTCCATTCTATCACAAATAGAAAGGGTTTTATTATAATATTCTAAAGCTTTATCGTATTGTTCTAATTCGGCAGAAACTATGGCTATTAAATTATTTGCATACCACAAGGTTTCCAAATTATAATCATTCTCTGGTAACTGTTCTATTAAAGCAATAGATTTAATAGCATTGTTTTCACAACCTATATAATCTCTTTCGGTTTCTTGTATATCTGCCATGTTGGCCAATACTTCTCCTTGATTCCTTATATCCTTTAAGGATTCAAATAGTTTAACCGCTTTAAAATAATAGTAATAAGCACTATCATGTTTCTCATTGATATGGTGATACAAACCAAGAATATTATTTGCATTTGCAAGCGCTATAGAATCTTGTATTTTGGTTGCTAATTTTAGATTTTCATGATTAATTTTAAACAAGGAATCATAGTCTCCATGAATAAGAAATAGATAAGAGAGCACCCTTTTACTACTTAACACGGTAGAGTCTTGATTGGTAACTAAAGAATTCTTAATTGCTTTTCTAGCATATTCAAAACGCATAGCCACTTCAATCTCATTATTATTAGCAAGACTTCGTAATATAACAATGCTATCTAATTTTTTATTTTGAGAAAATAAATTAGATGCAAATAGAACCGTAATGATAAAAAGAAAAAATTTATTCAATGATTTATTTATGTGTTAAATCAAATTTATACTTTTTTAATTAAACAGCATTGAAAATAAATAATTAGCTAAATAAAAAAGGTGTTTCCATATATCTTTTGAAACACCTTTTTAAAAATGATATATTTTAACTTTGTTGTGGAATTTTAATTCCTTTTTTTTCTTTTTTAAGGGTAACTTTTACAATAGTCTCACTATTTTTATCTTTTTCATGAGATGGTTTGTCTTGTGGAGTTAAAGATGCGAAGATTGCACATACTACTGCTACTAATAATGTAATTTTTAGGGATTTCATTTTATTTAATTTTATAGTTAATAATCTTTTATATATACTTTAGATAAAGCATCTACCAAGGCAAATATCTTTACACAAGAGAAATAGAAAATTTACTGTAAAAAACAAAGTAGACACTAAATCTATTTTGAATTTATTGAGGGAATAAATAAAATGAATTAAAAAACCTTAACCAATTGATTTCTAATTTGTTTGAAAAACTAAATTAAGGTTGTCAAATATATAGAAATACTAAATTAAGAAAACAAAAAATACGACAAAACACTTATTTCATCGGTTAAATGTAGGTTTTTTATGTTTAAAATGCAAAAAAAAGGGTAGAAAACAAAAAAAAGACACCATTTCACAAGTAAAAAAAGAAAGCTATCCATTGGTTTAATTACTTAAATTATGGATAGACTTTAATATCTATCCAATAGCACAACGAAATCTTGCCGCTAAAAAAAGCTAAATTTATAGTTTGTTTTATTTATAAAGTTGGAGTTAGAAGTATGGAAACACCATAACAGACTGTATTTAAATACTTAATGCTGTACATTACCAAGAACACAAATTAACTAATGAAAAAATCTTAAACTCGAGTGTTTTCATTCGGGTTTAAGATTTTTCACTACTAGGAATAGACGGGAAATGCTTTAAAATAAAAAAGCTTCACAATTTCACAAGTGAAAAAGGAAAGCTTTCCATCGGTTTAACTACTTAAACCATTGATAGACTTTAACATCTATCAAACAACACAACTAAATCTTATTGCTAAAAAAAGCTTCTCCGAAGAGAAGCTTTAGCAATTTTCGCGGTCTGGACGGGACTCGAACCCGCGACCCCCTGCGTGACAGGCAGGTATTCTAACCAACTGAACTACCAGACCGTTGCCTTATTGCGAGTGCAAATATACACACCTTATTTAATATCTCAAACATTTTTTTATGTTTTTTTTGAAAAAAAATTATCAAACAAAATTCCTACGCTCTACCATGTAGGTTGTCAGGATATTATCAAAATTTTTATTTATGTCCGCTTCCACATATTTTATTCTGTACTGCCCACATTTCAATCGTAGGGCATCAAAATATTGCGAAACGGCCTTCTCATAATTCGCTTTTACGGTTTCTGCGTACAAATTTATGTGTTCTCCGGTTTCTACATCTATAAAACGCTTTGGCTTATTATCAAAATCGAAGCTTAACTCCTTGTTTTTATCAAATACATGAAATAGCACTACTTCATGTTTATTGTGCTTTAAATGACGTAATGCTTCAAATAGCTTCACTTCATCTTCACTCGTTTGAAACATGTCTGTAAAAAGGAATATTAAAGAGCGTCTGTGTATCTTTTCTGCTATT
This sequence comes from Oceanihabitans sp., assembly GCA_018067265.1. Classification (GTDB taxonomy): domain Bacteria; phylum Bacteroidota; class Bacteroidia; order Flavobacteriales; family Flavobacteriaceae; genus Oceanihabitans. The sequence goes on from JAGPUY010000373.1 coordinate 4,822, forward strand.
AGGTGTAAATAGTTGTAGGTTTCGGTTTTCTTGTTTAGCGCCTTCGTAATTACCGCATCACTAAGCTGACCAAGTAACATTTGATGATGACGCTCACTTCCTTTTTCTGGTGCGTAAAAATCATACTTATCGCTATAGATACTTAAACCTACTGCATCGCGTTGTTTTTTTAACATGTGCATTAAAGATGCAGAAGCTAATGCCGAAAAGGCTACTTTGTTTAAATGGCTAATAGTAAAATCTTGCATCTCAGGATAATGCATAGAACTACTATTATCTAAAATAATATGACAACGCAAATTGGTTTCGTCATCATAACGTTTGGTGTATAGCTTGTCTGTTTTTGCAAAAAGTTTCCAGTCGATATGTCTAGTACTTTCGCCTTGATTGTAGATTTTATGCTCTGCAAATTCTGCTGAAAAACCGTGAAACGGACTTTTATGCATACCAGAAATAAAGCCTTCTACCACTTGCTTGGCAAGAAACTCCAGATTTTTAAATCCACCAGCTTTATTTAGTTCGTCTCTTAAATTCATTACCGTATTTTTAACTCTCCTTCTTTTTAAAGAGGAGTGGCTTTATGCAAAAAAAGCATAAAGTCGAGGTGGTTTCGCGTTAAGGATTGCAGCGGTATCCTTTTTTGTTTTTTACAAAAAAATAGGCCATTCGACTCCGCTCAGGATAAACGCCAATCCTGGTTTTCTTTTGCTTTTTTCACCAAAGAAAAACCGCCCCAATTATAATAGCTCTAAACTAAAAAAGGTTTGCCATAACAGCAAACCTTTTATCTTTTCTTTTACGTTATATATTATAAAAGTGCATCGATTGCTTCTGCATACGCAGTTTTTGGAGCAACACCTACTTGACGACCTACAACTTCTCCGTTTTGAAAAATTAAAACCGTTGGTATGTTACGCACACCATATTTGGCAGCAAATTCATGGTTTGCATCTACGTCTAACTTACCTACAACCGCTTTACCGTCGTATTCTGTGCTAATTTCGTCAATGATTGGTCCAACCATTCTACATGGTCCACACCAAGCTGCCCAAAAGTCAACCATTACTGGTTTGTCACTTTTTAATACTGTTTCTTCAAAGTTTGCATCTGTGATTTCTAATGCCATAATTTTATGTTTTAATTGAGTTTTACTTCATGTTAATATGCAATATTAGTCAAAAAAATCGCTAAAGCTTACAAACGGTCAATTTGTTCTCTTTATTGCTTTATTAGTTTATTCTATGCCTTTTCTTTTTGGCGCATAAACCAGGCTTTCACTACTCGCTCTCTGCGAGGAGCTCAAACAAACCGTTCTATCCTTTGCGCAAGTTCGAATTCCCTTCATCTTCTTTACTCAAATTCTAGATCCAAAATATACGCAGGTATATAATGGATTCCCTTATCGAAGTGCAAAATAACAAACTAAAATAGCTTTCTAATTCAACTTATAATACACTTGCTGATTGTCTAATTCGCTCAACAATTCTTGACTTACTTTTACTTTTTGTTTTCGACTAATCATTGGCAACTTTATTTGATCGGCATTGTCATAAACCACAAAATTTAAAGCTTGATTTCCAGGATGCATTTGTAACAATTCCTTTAATTTCATGATTTTTTCGGCTTCTAATTCTTTTATATTTAATTGAATAGAAAGCTTTTTCGCATAGGTTTCCATAACATCATGCAGCAGCTGAAAACTATTAAACTGCATTCTAGGATCACTTTTCTTTCCGGTATCTTTATTTACCCAACCTTCACGAATAAAGATCTTAACATACACAAAATTGTTTTGCATTAAAAAGTGTCTAAATTTCAGATACTCCTCACCAAACATTCGGAACTCAAAACTATCGGTATAATCTTCAATAGTAAACATCGCCCAACCTTTACCCTGTTTACTTACTCTATGTTGTATATCTCTAACAACGCCACCAAAGGTAAGTTCTCTATTGACATAGGTATTTAAATCATTAAATAACGAAATATTAGCATTACAGAAGGTTTTCATTTCGGTTTTAAAATCGTCTAAAGGATGTCCTGAAATATAAACACCAACAACCTCTCTTTCTTGGGCTAGTTTCTCCATGGTTCCCCATTCTTCACAAGGCGGAACTTCGGGTTCTGCAATTTGCACATCACTTGCTGCACCAAATAAACTTACTTGTGCAGAGTTTTCATTTTCTTGGTGTTTGGCTCCATATTTCACTGCTTTTTCTAAAAAGGTAATCCCGTCCCCGTCATCATGAAAATACTGCGCTCTGTGTGTATCTCCAAAACCATCGAATCCTCCAGCTAGCGCTAAGTTTTCGAAAGCTCTTTTATTTGCGGCACGTAAATCGATTCTTTTTGCTAAATCGAAAATAGATTTATATGGTTCTTTTTCTCTGTTATTTACAATAGTTTTTACGGCGCCATGACCAACACCTTTAATTGCTCCCATTCCGAAACGAACGGCATAATCTTGGTTTACCGAAAACTTATAGAAACTTTCATTGACATCTGGACCAAGTACGTTTAATTTCATACGCTTACATTCTTCCATAAAGAAGGTAACCGATTTAATATCGTTCATATTATTAGAAAGCACTGCTGCCATATACTCTGCAGGATAGTGTGCTTTTAAATAGGCCGTTTGGTAGGCAATCCATGCATAACATGTAGAGTGCGATTTATTAAAGGCGTAACTCGCAAAGGCTTCCCAATCCTTCCAGATCTTCTCTAGTTTTTTAGCATCATGTCCTTTCGCACTTGCTTGCTCAATAAACTTTGGTTTCATTTTATCTAGAACCGCAATTTGCTTTTTCCCCATCGCTTTACGCAGTACATCGGCTTCACCCTTGGTGAAATCTGCTAGCTTTTGAGAAAGTAGCATTACTTGCTCTTGGTATACTGTAATTCCGTAGGTTTCTTTAAGATACTCTTCCATCGCCGGAAGGTCATATTCTATCTCTTCATCTCCATGTTTACGTTTTACGAAACTAGGAATATACTCCATTGGACCAGGACGATACAATGCATTCATGGCAATTAAATCTTCAAAAACCGTTGGCTTTAAATCTTTAAGGTGCTTTTGCATTCCTGGTGATTCATATTGAAATACACCAACCGTTTCTCCTCTTTGGAAAAGCGCATAGGTTTTTTCATCATCTAAAGGAAAACTATCTGGATCTAATAGAATATCGTGTTTTTGTTTTACAATCTTTACGGTATCTTTTATTAAGGTTAACGTCTTTAAACCTAAGAAATCCATTTTTAGTAGTCCGGCATCTTCTACAACCGAGTTATCGAATTGTGTAACATACAAACCAGAATCTTTTGCTACGGAAACCGGAACGAACTTGGTAATATCATCTGGTGTAATAATTACACCACAGGCGTGAATTCCTGTATTCCGAACCGATCCCTCTAAGGTTCTTGCAAGATTTACGGTTTCGGCTGGTAAATCATCCCCATCCGAAATATTTAAAAGTTCATTTACTTTCTCTAAATCTTCCGCACGAAACATGCTTTTCAGCTTCTTTTCGTCTGCAGCAAAAATCTTTCCTAATTTAGACATATTAGGAATTAGCTTGGCTATTCTATCGGCATCAAATAAAGGTAAATCTAAAACACGAGCAGTATCTCGAATAGAAGATTTAGCAGCCATCGTACCATAAGTAATAATTTGTGCTACTTGATTGCTTCCGTATTTTTCGATGACATAATCCATAACACGACCACGACCTTCATCATCAAAATCGATATCAATATCTGGCATACTCACACGATCCGGATTCAAGAAACGCTCAAAAAGTAAGTTATACTTTAAGGGATCAATATTGGTAATCTTTAAACAGTATGCTGCAACAGAACCTGCTGCCGAACCACGCCCAGGACCTACGGATACATCCATATTTCTGGCTTCGCGGATAAAATCTTCTACAATAAGGAAATATCCAGGATATCCTGTTTTTTCAATTACGCTAAGCTCAAAATCTAAACGTTCTACAACTTCTTCTGAAAGCTCCTCACCATAGCGCTTTTTAGCACCTTCGTACACTAAATGTCTAAGGAATTTATTTTCTCCACGCTTTCCATTATCTGCTTTATCTTCTTCAAAAACAAACGCTTCTGGAATATCGAAGGCAGGCAATAATACATCACGAGCCAATTGAAAAGGCTCAATTTTATCTACAACTTCTTGAATATTTGAAATCGCTTCAGGAACATCCTTAAACAACTTTTTCATGGCATCAGGAGACTTGAAATAGTATTCCTGATTTGGCATTCCGTATCGATAACCACGTCCTCTACCAATTGGAGTCGCTTGCTTTTCCCCATCTTTTACACACAATAAAATATCGTGTGCATTCGCATCTCCTTTTTTACAATAGTAGGTATTATTGGTAGCGACTAGTTTAATATCGTGTTTCTTAGAGAAATTAATCAAAACAGGATTCACTCTATTTTCGTCATCTTGATTATGACGCATTAACTCTATATATAAATCATCACCAAACAGCTCTTTCCACCATATTAGGGATTCTTCCGCTTGATTTTCTCCAACATTTAAAACCTTACTTGGTACTTCACCATAAAGATTCCCTGTTAAACAAATTAAATCTTCTCTATATTCTTCTATTAGCTTTTTATCAATTCTTGGTAAATAGTAAAATCCATTTACAAAGGCATGCGAGGATAGTTTCGCTAGATTGTGATACCCCTTTTTATTTTTAGCAATAAGTACAATTTGATACCCATTATCTTTTCGGCTTTTATCTAAATGATCTTCACAAACAAAAAACTCGACACCAATAATAGGCTTCATTTCGTTTAATGTTGCAGGATCCCCTCTTTCTACAGCCTCTGCATTTTTAGCTTTTACACTTTTATTATGATTGTTTACCGCTTTTACAAAATGAAAAGCGCCCATCATATTGGCATGATCTGTAAGTGCGACTGCAGACATATTATATTCTGCTGCCGAAGCCACTAAATCGGGAACACTTATAGTAGATTGTAAAACCGAAAACTGCGAATGGTTATGCAAATGCATAAAATCTACCGTTTGTAGACTCGCTATATTTTCTTTTATTTCTTGCGAAGAAAGATCGGTAGCTTGTGCTTTTTGTAATCGTTCATTAATCTTAGCACTTTCGCGCTTCAGATTAATATGTTTTAAACCAATTAGCTGAATCGTTTTAGGATTGGCTTCCGAAAAATTCTGAAAATAATCCTCCGGAACATCTAACTGTTCCAGTGTATACTGCTCTCTTCTTATTAGCTCGAAAAAACAACGCGTAGTTGCCTCGACATCTGCTGTTGCATTATGCGCTTCCCCAAAAGGAGTATTAAATAAAAACTGATGCAACTCGGTTAAGGTTGGTAATTTAAATTTACCATATCTACCACCTGGAAGCTCACACAAACTAGCGGTATGCTCGGTACAGGTATCTAAAACAGGAAGTTCTTGTAATGGATTTGCTACGTCACCGCGAACAAATTCCGCTCCCATAATATTCAGGTCAAACTTTACATTCTGACCAACTACAAACTTTGTTTTACCTAAAGCTACCTTAAACTTTTCTAAAACTTCGGCTAAAGGCACACCTTGTTCTTGTGCTAATTCTGTAGAAATTCCGTGAATTTTCTCCGCATCATAAGGGATATTAAACCCTTCTGGCTGTACTAAATAATCTTGACTTTCGATACAGTTCCCCATAGCATCGTGCAATTGCCATGCTATCTGTATACATCGAGGCCAATTATCTGTATCGGTAATTGGAGCATCCCAACGTTTGGGTAAACCAGTAGTTTCAGTATCAAAAATTAAGTACATAAAGGTGTTTTCTTATGAATAAAAGAGAACGATAAAATTACGAAAAATTGGCCTTTTAGTAGCGGAAAGTTATAAACAAATAGCGCAACCTAAATGGTTGCGCTATTAAAATCTATTTAACTATAGGCTTAGGACACTAATTCTTCCTGTACTTTTACGTTATTGATTGCCGCCTGTACTGCCTTTTTCTGTTTGTTCAATAAAGAATCAATAGATGGTGGAAATATCATATCTGAACTAATAATTTCATTGTACTCGGCTAAACTAGCTTTTTCTCCTCGTAGTGCCTCTGCTAAAATAACTTCTTCATCACTAGAAATGAATGTAGATTTTAGTGTCATCCAGTTTCTATGCATCACCCCTTTAAAGCTTCCGGAATTTTCAGGGATTTCCCCGTACATTAAAATTTCGGTTCTTAATTCTTTTGCAAAATCGCTTCTTTCTGAAGCTCTACGTTTAAAGAACATTTTTAAATCTTTACTCGCTACGTTATCCATAGCATTTAAATACCCTTTTTCGGCATCATAATTTTTTACTAATAATTCATTTAATTGGTTTGAAATTTTTTCTGTGAACTTCATTATATCTTTTACATTTTTAAATCTCAATAGCTTTCTTTATAGATGCGTATTGTTCCACATCTGCAAATACAACATAACAAAAAAAGGCACTCATGTCAAGGGATTTAACAATGTTTATGAAGGGTTTAAGAGTTTTTAACAAAAAAAAAGCGCATCCCATTGGGATGCGCTTTTTTTTCTATTAAATCTTTTAGTTACAAGTATACCCTGCAGTTTCTAAAG
>JAGPUY010000181.1 GCA_018067265.1 Oceanihabitans sp.
CTTTTTCCTAATCCGGTAAAATCAAATCGGAGCACGCCAAAACCATGCGTAGTTAACGAGCGACTAATATTTTTCACCGCACTTAAGGTACTACTGCAGGTAAAACAATGCGCGAAAATAGCGTAGTGACTTGGTTTCTGATTTGCTGGTAATTCTAGATGTGCTTGTAAAGCTTGTCCGTTTTTATTTTCTATTTTTAGTTTGGTACTTTTCATAAAATTGGATGTATTAGGTAATAGAATGTGTTTGTTTTTTAATATGCTTCGAATATTTTTTAGAAAGTAATTCTAATTTCGGATGAATAAATTTTTTGCAAAATGGCTTTTCAGGATTCTTGATATAGTAATTCTGAATCGCTTCACGCGACGCTTTAAATGCCGAAAAAGGCAATACTTGTGTAATTAATTGATGGTCAAACGCGGATTGAAAACTTTCTATTAAATCGGAAGCTTCCTCTTGTTGTGCTTTAGAAAACGTATAGATTGCCGATCGGTATTTTTCTCGCATCGAATGATTACTCGTGCTTTTATGGGTGATTAAATGTACTTCGGTTAAGGTTTTTAAAGGGATTTCTTCTGGATTAAAATGTACAATAACCGCTTCCGAAAAACTAGTATTGCCTTCTGTGGAAGCAACAAAACCTTGTTCCACTTTTTCTACACCTTTTAAAGACTGAAAAACAGCTTCGGTACACCAATGACAACCGCCTCCAAATGCAATTTTAATCATAAAAGTTACTGATTTTTTTTTAGTTCCAAGCTAATTGTTTTCTTTCTTGCCAATATGCCGTTGGATCGACTTTAAAGCTTTTCAGCAGATTTATTTCTTCTTCCGATAAGGTGATTGTATCTACTTGAAGATTCGATTCTAATTGTTCGATATTGCTTGCGCCACTTAAAATAATACTTTTTTTAATGTTTTGCTCACAAAATTTTAATGCGATGACATCTGGTCCAACTTGGTGTTTTGCGGCTAATGCTTCTAAAGTATCATATAATTTAACGTACTCAGGATACTTAGAATTTCTAAAAATTCTACCATTTGCAACGCCTTCTTTAATACTAATTTTCTTGTCTTGTTTTTCTAGTTCCTTCGCTATCGCTTCTAAACTTTGATCTAAAATATTATAGGTAATCTGAAAACCATCAAACAATTGTTTTCCCTCCACCGAAACATCTAATGCTTTTTTAATGACTTCCAATTGGTTACTTCCTGTAGTTGTAATCCCAATCTGCAGCTTATGTTCGTTTTTTAAAAATGCTAATTGCTTTAAGACGTTGGTATTATTTAGAATACCTGTTTCTAAGGTTGCAGAATGTATTTGGTATATTTTTAAATGCGGCAGAAATACCTTCGATACTTCCCATTGTTCCTTTAGCTTCTCCAAACTATGCTCTTTTACTTCATGCACTTTTGCATTCGCATCAAAATTAGCGACATAAGTATAACCCCATTTTGTTGCTATTTGAATCGTTGGATCGTTTTTAGTTTGTAGCCATTCCAACAATAAATCTTCTGCTAATCCGTAACCAGGAGCAGTATCAAAATACCGAATTCCTAGTTGGTACGCGTGCTCTAATACGTTAAAACTATTTTGTTTAAAGGCTTCTAAATGTAGGTTTTCATTTTTATCCGTTCGTATATTGATGTATTGTGGTCTTCCTAATGCTGCAGTACCAAGTCCTAACATTGTATTTGTTTTTAGTGTTTTAAATGCCTTCCGTGTAAACGACTAGCAATTTGTTTTTTTATTTTAAAGAACCTATTATGAACTACAAGATAACATAGAACAGCCTACTTTATTCCTTGCCCAATCCGGACGCTTGGCAAACCATTTTTCATTCTGTGGTTGTTCGTCATACGGTTTTTTAAGTAGCTGAAATAGTGTGTCTATTAATTGGTAATCGCCCTTGTTAGCATCGTCAATTGCTAATTGCGACATATAATTACGAAGGACATATTTAGGATTCACCTGATTCATTTTTTGCTTTCGCGCTTCGGCGGAAATACTTTCCTTTTGTAAACGATTTGCATAATCTGTAAACCAAGTATTCCATTTTTCTTTTATAGTATCGGAAAGGTCATTTGGTGTATAAAAAGCATCTTTTATAATTTGTAATCCTTCCGAAGGGTTTTCCGAAGAAAAAGCACTTAAGTTTCTAAAAAAGATAGTCATATCGGTTTCGGTTAACTGAAGGATTTCGTCTAAACTAAAAATTAAAGACACATCCTTTTCACTTTCTAAAAACAATCCTAATTTACTTTGCATCATGGCTACGTATTGTTCTGCAGCCTTTTCGTTGTACGGATTTAAAATATTTTCTAAACCTTCCGCTTCCCCAATTAAAGGATAAAGCGCATTTGCAAGTTGAAATAAATTCCATAGACCAATTTCTAACTGTGCACCAAAACGATAGCGTTTATGTTGGTTGTCGGTAGTATTTGGCGTCCAATTGGCATCATAACCTTCTAACCAGCCATACGGTCCGTAGTCGATGGTTAATCCAAGAATAGACATATTATCGGTGTTCATCACGCCGTGCACAAAGCCTACACGTTGCCAATGAATAATCATTTTTAAAGTATCGTTTAAAACCGTTTCAAAAAACGCTAAATACGTTTCTTTGCTAGGTTCCCCGAGATGCGAAAAATGATGTTTTATCGTATAATCTACAAGTGTTTTTAAGGTCTTGGTATCTTGTCTAGCTGCTAAAATTTGATAGCTTCCGAAGCGTAAAAAACTAGGAGCGATACGCGAAACAATAGCACCTTTTTCGTAAGCAGCATTACCATCATATAACATATCTCGCAATACTTGATCGCCAGATACACTTAAAGATAAAGCTCTGGTGGTTGGCACGCCTAAATGGTACATGGCTTCGCTACATAAATACTCCCGAACAGAGGAACGCAAAACGGCCAAACCATCTGCAGTACGCGAATATGGTGTTGCTCCGGCGCCTTTTAATTGCATTGCCCAATGTTTGTTATTATGTGCTACTTCGGCTAAATTAATAGCGCGACCATCACCTAACTGTCCTGCCCAATTCCCAAATTGATGTCCGCCATAACACATCGCATACGGTTTGGTTTTTGGTAAAATGGCATTCCCTGTAAAGATATTTAAAAATTCGGCACTTTTTGCTTCTTCAGGAGTGATGTCTAATTCGGTAAGCATTTCTGGAGAAACATGTACGAGTTCCGGATTTGCTGTTTTTGTTGGTGTCACATAAGAAAAACAAGCGTTTTCCACCTGTCTTCTTGTGTTCTCCAAAATGGCATCTGCTGGTAATTCGGTATTAA
>JAGPUY010000425.1 GCA_018067265.1 Oceanihabitans sp.
TGGAGAAACATATAATTCCATTCTATGTCCACAGTTAAATACCTGATACATTTCTTTCCAATCTGTTTTAGATTGTTCTTGAATAAGTTTAAATAAAGGTGGTACTGCAAACATATTATCTTTTACAATATGTAGATTATCTATAAAGTGAAGTATTTTAGTTTGCGCTCCTCCAGAACAATGTACCATTCCGTGCAAACTATCACTATTGTATTTCGATAAGATGGCACTAATAATTGGCGCATAGGTTCTTGTTGGTGATAATACTAGTTTCCCTGCATCAATCGGAGCATCTTTTACTGCATCTGTTAACTTGACATTTCCAGAATACACTAAATCTTCTGGTACGGAAGCATCAAAACTTTCCGGATATTTTTCGGCTAAATATTTAGAGAATACATCATGTCTTGCAGAAGTTAAACCATTACTTCCCATTCCTCCATTATATTCTTTCTCGTAAGTAGCTTGACCAAAACTTTCTAAACCAACAATGACATCTCCAGGTTTAATGTTTGCATTATCTACAACATCTGCACGTTTCATTCTTGCGGTTACTGTAGAATCGACAATAATAGTCCGAACTAAATCACCAACATCTGCTGTTTCTCCTCCTGTAGAATGAATAGTAACACCAAAGGTTTTTAAATCTTGAATAAGTTCTTCGGTACCATTAATGATTGCCGAAAGCACTTCACCTGTAATTAGGTTTTTATTTCTTCCAATAGTAGAGGAAAGCATAATATTGTCTGTTGCTCCAACACAAAGCAAATCGTCAATATTCATAATTAAAGCATCTTGCGCAATACCTTTCCAAACGGAAATATCTCCTGTTTCTTTCCAGTACATATAAGCTAGAGATGATTTTGTTCCTGCACCATCTGCATGCATAATTAAACAGTAATCATCATCATTGGTTAAATAATCTGGAACTATTTTACAGAATGCTTTTGGAAATAAACCTTTATCTATATTTTTTATAGCGTTATGCACATCTTCTTTAGAAGCAGAAACTCCTCTTTGTGCATATCTTTTACTTACATCTTGGCTCATGAATCTATTTTGAGCAACAAAAATAGGAATTGTATTTTAGTTAATTATGAATTATTGGATTAGAATTAATAATTGTTGACTCATTTCTTGGTATTTTTTTCTTTTTATTCGAATTCCCGAAGTAATAATTTACTCCAAAACCAATTCTCCAAAAAACATCATTTGCTTTACCAAACACTTTGCCATCCAATTCATCTGAAAAAGTATGGTTATAATCTGAAAACAGTTTTATACCAAAATCTTCCATAATTATATATTCTACACCAAGGCCTCCTTGTATTTTCATTCCTGTTGCTGCAAAATAGTTAGACGCATTAACTCCTGCCCCTACAAAAACAAAAGGTGTAAAAAAGCGATCTGGCATTATGGTACTTTCTACATTAAGATCAAAAGACATGAATCCATTATTACTACTATTTTTATGTGCAAGATTGAATTTGTTAAACGTAAAATTCACATTCACATACGGATTAATATATCTTTTATACCCCACTTGTCCATAAAACTCGAATAACGGATCTTGGTAATCTCCATTAATAACAGCGGTACCTAAAGCAGCAGTAAAAACATTATCTGCTCTATATTGATAGAAAAAAGCATGCGAATTATCTTTTGGTTGTTTACTTGCTTCATTTTGGTTTTGCGAACATACTTGAGCAGTACATAAACATAGGACTAAAACGCTTAGAACTTGTTTTAAATTTAAAATAATCATATTTAATTGTTTTGGAGAATGGAACTAATTTAAAACAATAAAGACAAATGAAGCAAGTTCATTTGTCTTTATTAAAAATACTTAAAAACTTAAATTAGCACAAAATAACTCAAGGAGTTACCCACTAACTATCACTAGTTAATATTTATGTTGAACTACTTGTTCGGTCTGTACTAAATCTTTTTTGAAATCTTGTTCCTTTTTTTCTTTACTAGCTTGCGAGAATATAAAAGTCGCAACCATGAGCATAAGGACACTTAAGAAAAGCCTCTTCATTTTAAATTGATTATTGATTAATAGCTCTGCTAAAGTAAAGAAAACAAAGAGACTAAACTTCTATTAACCAAAGTATTCGTTGACATGTGAGTTATATTAGACCAAATACAAAGTATTAACTTTTGCTCCATAAAAAAGGCCGCTTTTATTAAAGCGACCTTTATATTAATGAAGAATTACGTCTAGTTAGTAAACAATAACTCTCTATATTTTGTTAGTGGCCAAAGCTCATCATCGACCAATAACTCCAACTTATCACAATGGTATCTAATATCATCGAAGAGTGGTTTTACCTTAAAGCAATATCCTTCTGCTTTTTTCTCTATATCTGTTAGCGCATTCGCTTTTTTACGTTCGTTAGTCATTTTAGTAACGTTAGAATTTAAAGATTCTAAATGACTAGATATACTTTCGATTAAAATCATTTGTTCTTTTGCTAATTTTTTAAAATCAGCACCATAAATTTCTTTAAGACCTCTTACGTTTTCTATTAAAACGTTTTGATATTTCACCGCAGTAGGCACGATATGGTTTCTAGCGATATCTCCTAACACACGACTTTCTATTTGCAAACGCATGGTATATTGCTCTACTTCTATTTCGTAACGCGCTTCCACTTCTACTTTATTCATAATACCTAAATCGCCATACAAATCGATCGCTTTTTTAGAGATTTTAGCTTTTAATGCTTCCGGTGTGGTTTTATTATTACTCAAGCCACGTTTTTCAGCTTCTTTTTCCCAAGCTTCTCCGTAGCCATTTCCCTCGAATAAAATATTTTTAGATTTCTTGATATATTCTCTTAAGATATTAAAGACAGCTTCGTCTTTTTTCAAGCTTTTCTTTTCAATTAAAGCATCTACTTCTCCTTTAAACTTGATTAATTGTTTTGCAACAATCGCATTTAAAACGGTCATTGGATTTGCACAATTCGCCGTAGATCCTACTGCTCTAAATTCGAATTTATTTCCTGTAAACGCAAAAGGAGATGTTCTGTTTCTGTCTGTATTATCGAGTAGCACATCTGGAATCTTTCCTACTACATTTAATTTTAAATCTGTTTTTTCTTCTGGAGACAATTTTCCATTAGTAACGTTTTCAAGCTCACTTAATGTTTTTGTTAATTGTTCTCCTATAAATACAGAAATAATTGCAGGAGGCGCTTCATTTGCTCCTAAACGATGATCATTACTTGCAGATGCTATTGCAGCACGAAGAATTTCTTCATTATCATGGACCGCTTTAATGGTATTAATAAAAAAGGTTAAGAACTGCAGATTACTCATTGGGGTTTTTCCTGGACTTAAAAGATTAACTCCGGTATCTGTTGCCAAGCTCCAATTATTATGTTTCCCAGAACCATTTACTCCGGCAAATGGTTTTTCATGAAAGAGCACTTTAAAATTATGTCGTGCAGCAATCTTATCCATAACATCCATTAATAAGGAATTATGGTCTACTGCAAGATTCGCTTCATCATAAACTGGCGCTAATTCAAACTGATTAGGTGCGACTTCATTATGTCTCGTTTTAACGGGAATACCGAGTAGCATGCATTCGGTTTCTAAGTCTCGCATATACGCCATTGCTCGATTTGGTATGGTACCAAAGTAATGATCATCTAGTTGCTGACCTTTTGCAGGAGAATGTCCTAATAAGGTACGACCAGTTAATACAATATCTGGACGAGAATTAGCCAAGGCAAGATCGATTAAGAAATACTCTTGTTCCCAACCTAAAGAAGCGTTTACTTTTTTTACACTCTTATCAAAATATTTACAAACCGCTACTGCCGCTTGATCTACAGCTTGCAAAGCACGAAGTAAAGGTGTTTTATAATCTAGAGCTTCTCCGGTATACGAAACAAATACGGTAGGCACGCAAAGTGTTGTACCATAAATAAATGCTGGAGAAGTTGGATCCCAAGCCGTGTACCCGCGCGCTTCAAAAGTATTACGTATGCCTCCATTAGGAAAACTGGATGCATCTGGTTCTTGCTGTACTAGTTGTCCGCCTTCAAATTTTTCTATTGCTCTACCATTTCCAACGGGTTCAAAAAACGCATCGTGTTTTTCTGCGGTAGCTCCTGTTAAGGGTTGAAACCAATGTGTGTAATGTGTTACTCCTTTAGAGATAGCCCATTCTTTCATTCCTGTAGAGATATGATCGGCAATTACTCTATCTATTTTTGAACCATTTCTAATGGCATCCTGCACACTTTTAAGTGCTTCTTTAGTTAAATATTGTTGCATCTTGTCTTCATTAAAGACATTCGCTCCGAAAATAGAAGAACGACGTTCCTTTTCTTCAATAAGAACTGGTTTTCTATTATAGGTTTCTTTTATCGCATGAAATCTTAAGGTGGACATAAATTTATTTTTAAATTATATTACAAATTTACAATTTTTAGCTGCTAAAAAAACAATACCCTAAAAAAAATAGGGCTATTAACAACAATTTAATAAAATTGAAACTATTGGGGCTATTTTTTTATAGGCAACAATGAAAATTTATTATATTCGCAAACATATTATTAATATAATTTGAAGTATTATGGCAAAAATTAAATTAGAATACATTTGGTTAGATGGATATTTTCCAACTCAGAATATGAGAAGTAAAACCAAAGTGGAAGAGCATGAAAACTTTCAAGGTACCATTGAAGAGCTAGACAATTGGTCGTTTGATGGTTCATCTACTAAACAAGCATCTGGAGGTGCTTCTGATTGTTTATTAAAACCAGTTGCAATTTATCCAGATCCTACAAGAAGAAATGGTTATTTAGTAATGACAGAGGTTTTAAATGCAGATGGTACGCCACACGTTTCTAATGGTAGAGCGACGATTGAAGATGAAGATAATGATTTCTGGTTTGGATTTGAGCAAGAGTACTTTATAATGGACACAAAAACACAATTACCTTTAGGTTTCCCTATTGGTGGTTATCCTGCGCCGCAAGGAATGTATTACTGTTCTGTTGGTGGTTTACATACACATGGTAGAAAACTAGTAGAAGAGCATGCTGATTTATGTATTGATGCAGGTTTAAATTTTGAAGGAATTAATCAAGAAGTTGCTTCTGGACAATGGGAATACCAATTGTTTGCAAAAGGCGCTAAACAAGCAGGTGATGAAATCTGGATTTCTCGTTATTTACTAGACAGATTAACAGAACAATATGGTTATTATATTGAATACCATCCAAAACCATTAGGTAGAGATATGGATTGGAATGGCTCTGGAATGCACGCCAACTTCTCTAACTCTGTTTTAAGAACATGCGGTAGTAAAGAAACGTACGAAAAAATATGTGAAGCATTCAGACCAGTTGTAAAAGAACACATGGCTGTTTACGGAGAATTCAATGACCAACGTTTAACAGGAGACCATGAAACGGCATCTATTGACGATTTCTCTTACGGAGTATCGGATAGAGGAGCATCTATAAGAATACCAATTATAACAGTAGAGAAAGGCTGGAAAGGATGGTTAGAAGACAGACGTCCTGCTTCTAATGGAGATCCATATAAAATTGCTGGTAGAATTATTAAGACTGTAAAGTCTGCTAATATTAGCTAATGCCATTTACATTATTTAATTATCCATTAAAAAGGCTGTCTGTATAGATAGCCTTTTTTTTATGCAA
>JAGPUY010000439.1 GCA_018067265.1 Oceanihabitans sp.
CAAGATATCGCGCATACATTTACATCGGAAGCAGGAGAATTTAATGAAAGATTCGAAATCGTTTTTGAAGGAGCAAGGTTAAGTACCGAAGAAATCACAGCGAATAATAGTACTGTAATTTATTATAACAATAATAGGGACTTGTTATATGTAAAAGGATTAAACAGTGATGCAAGTAAAATCGCTTTAACTAATATGTTAGGACAAACGGTGTATACAAAAACAAATATGTCTAACAATACTTTAGAAAACGGAATAGCAATAAACAAACTAGCAACCGGAATTTATATTGTAAGTATTAAAACACAAGGAAATCAAACCCTAGATAAAAAGATAGTTATTGAGTAGTTGGCTATTAATCTGTAACTAAAAAAAGTCAAAACGTATGTTTTGGCTTTTTTTGTTTTAAAAAACAACCATTTCACCGAAATTCATTAATTTCGCAACTCTTAAAAGTAAACGATATAATGAGCACGACATTTCCTGAATATAAAGGACTTAACTTACCAAAAGTTGCAGACGAAATCTTAAGCTATTGGCAAGAAAATAACATCTTCGAAAAAAGTGTAACTACTAGAGAAGGTGCAGAACCTTATGTGTTTTTTGAAGGACCTCCTTCCGCAAACGGATTACCTGGTGTACACCACGTATTAGCTCGTTCTATTAAAGATATTTTTCCGCGCTACAAAACCATGAAAGGTTTTCAAGTAAAGCGTAAAGCAGGTTGGGATACCCATGGTTTACCAATAGAACTTGGTGTAGAAAAAGAATTAGGTATTACTAAAGAAGATATTGGTAAAACTATTTCTGTAGAAGATTACAACGCAGCATGCCGTAAAGCAGTAATGCGTTATACCGATATTTGGCACGACCTTACCAATAAAATGGGGTATTGGGTAAATATGGACGATCCATATATTACCTATGAACCTAAGTATATGGAAACCGTTTGGTGGTTGCTTAAAGAGATTTATTCTAAGAACTTGATGTATAAAGGCTATACCATTCAGCCGTATTCGCCAAAAGCAGGAACTGGTTTAAGCTCGCATGAGGTAAACCAACCTGGAGCATATCAAGATGTAACAGACACAACCATTGTAGCTCAGTTTAAAGCCTTAGAAGAAACATTACCAGATTTTTTACAAAACGAAGGCGACATTTATTTCATGGCTTGGACCACAACACCATGGACATTACCAAGTAATACCGGGTTAACCGTTGGTCCGAAAATAGATTATGTTTTAGTAGAAACGTATAATCAATATACTTTTGAGCCAATTAATGTGGTTTTAGCAAAAGCTTTAGTAAGCAAGCAGTTTGCAGGAAAAAACAATGTACAGGTACAAACAAAACCAGAATTATTAGACTATAAATCTGGAGATAAAAAAATACCATATTACGTAGTAAAAGAATTTATAGGAAAGGATTTAGTTGGAATCAAATACGAACAATTATTACCGTATGCTTTACCAAATGATAATCCGCAAGATGCTTTTAGAATTATTGCAGGAGATTTTGTTACCACAGAAGACGGTACAGGAATCGTACATACAGCACCAACTTTTGGAGCAGATGATGCCTTGGTTGCAAAGCAAGCAGTTCCAGAAATCCCACCGCTTTTAGTAAAAGATGAAAATGACAACTTAGTACCACTTGTAGATCTACAAGGACGTTTTAGACCAGAAATGAAAGAGTTTGGTGGTAAGTATGTGAAAAACGAATATTATAACGATGGCGAAGCTCCAGAGCGTTCTATAGATGTCGAGTTAGCGATTAAGTTAAAAGAAGAAAATAGAGCTTTTAAAGTTGAAAAATATAAGCATAGCTATCCACATTGCTGGCGTACAGATAAACCAATTCTATATTACCCATTAGATTCTTGGTTTATTAAAATCACCGATGTAAAAGGAAGAATGCATGAGTTAAATACTACCATTAACTGGAAACCAAAATCGACTGGAGAAGGTCGTTTTGGAAACTGGATTGCGAATGCAAACGATTGGAATTTATCGCGTTCTCGTTATTGGGGAATTCCATTACCAATCTGGAGAACAGAAGATGGTAAAGAGGAAATATGTATTGGTTCTGTTGGCGAGTTGAAAGCAGAAATGGCAAAAGCCGTTACCGCTGGTGTTATGCAGGCAGCTATTTACGAAGATTTTGAAGTTGGAAACAACTCCGAAGAAAACTACGCTAAAATAGATTTACATAAAAATATTGTAGATGAAATTGTATTAGTTTCTGCAAGCGGACAACCAATGAAACGCGAAAGCGATTTAATAGATGTTTGGTTTGATTCTGGTTCTATGCCGTATGCACAATGGCATTACCCTTTTGAAAATAAAGAGAAAATTGATAATAACGAATCCTTTCCTGCAGATTTTATTGCAGAAGGAGTAGATCAAACTCGTGGTTGGTTCTATACGTTGCATGCTATTGCGACTATGGTTTTCGATTCTGTAGCCTATAAAAATGTAGTTTCTAACGGATTAGTTTTAGATAAAAACGGACAAAAAATGTCGAAGCGTTTAGGAAACGCAACAGATCCTTTTGAAACATTATCTACCTACGGCGCAGATGCTACGCGTTGGTACATGATTGCAAATGCAAACCCGTGGGATAATTTAAAGTTTGATGTCGATGGGATTGAAGAGGTGAAACGTAAATTCTTCGGAACACTTTATAACACCTATTCTTTCTTTACCTTATATACAAATATTGATAAATTTAGTTATGCGGAAGCAGATATTCCGTTAAACGAAAGACCAGAAATTGATCGTTGGATTCTTTCCGAATTAAACACCTTAATTCAAAAAGTAGACGATTTCTATGCAGCTTACGAACCAACAAAAGCGGCTAGAGAAATTTCAGAATTTACACAAGAATATTTAAGTAACTGGTACGTGCGTTTAAGCAGAAGACGTTTCTGGAAAGGCGATTAC
Source organism: Oceanihabitans sp. (assembly GCA_018067265.1). Lineage (GTDB taxonomy): Bacteria > Bacteroidota > Bacteroidia > Flavobacteriales > Flavobacteriaceae > Oceanihabitans. The sequence goes on from JAGPUY010000439.1 coordinate 2,943, forward strand.
CAAACCGATAAAATTTCAGCATACCAAACCTTATATACCTGTATGTTAACCATAGCGAAACTTGGGGCGCCAATTGCACCATTTTTCATGGATAAACTTTACCTAGACTTAACAAAAACAACACAAACAGAAACGTTTGAAAGTGTACATTTGGCAGAGTTTCCAAAGAGTGATAAAACTTTTATAGATAAAGCTTTAGAACGTAAAATGGAAGCAGCACAAACCATATCATCGCTAGTGTTATCGTTACGAGCTAAAGAAAAAATTAAAGTACGTCAGCCATTGCAAAAAATTATGATTCCTGTGGATTCTGCAGAACAAAAGGAAGATGTTTTAGCAGTAGCAGATTTAATAAAACATGAAGTAAACATCAAAGAGATTGAGCTTTTAGAAGATGCTTCCGATATTTTAGTGAAACAAATAAAGCCTAATTTTAAAACCTTAGGACCACGTTTTGGTAAGGATATGAAGGCTATTGCTGGAGAAATTCAGAAGTTTACAGCAGACGATATAAAAAAAATCGAGCAAAACGGTATTTTAGATGTTGAAGTTAACGGAAAAAGTATTACTTTAGAACTTAGTGATGTAGAGATAACATCGCAAGATATAGAAGGTTGGCTTGTAGCAAATGAAGGGAACTTAACCGTTGCCTTAGATGTTACCATATCGGAAGAATTACGTGAAGAAGGAATTGCTCGTGAGTTAGTAAATAGGATTCAAAACTTACGTAAAGATTCCGGATTTGAAGTTACAGATAGAATAGATGTAAAAATTCAAAAAGACGACCAAATTGTTAAGGCTGTTGAAGCGAATATCGAGTATATTAAAACCGAAACCTTAACCGAAACGTTAGAGATTGTAGAACAAATAGATAATGGTATAGAGATTGCTTTTGATGCGATAAGCACCAAATTATTTATTACAAAACATTAAAATTATGGCAACAGATATAAACGTAAGATTTCCAGATAAAGATTTAGCAGAATTTAAAACGCTAATTCAAGAGAAAATAGGAAAAGCACAACACGATTTAGAGCTTATTAAGAGTGCGTATATGAATAACCATACCAATGGTACAGAAGATACTTCGCCAACATTTAAAGCTTTTGATGAAGGAAGTGCGGTAATGAGTAAAGAGTCAAACTCGCAACTAGCGATTAGACAAGAGAAATTTATTCGCGATTTAAAAAATGCACTTATTAGAATCGAAAATAAAACCTACGGCGTTTGTCGTATAACCAAAAAACTGATTGCTAAAGAGCGTTTAAAATTAGTGCCTCATGCTACTTTAAGTATTGAAGCTAAAAACATGCAGTAACATTCCTGCGCCTTTGTTTTAAAAAACATAGGTGAAGTTTTAAAAACAGAAATCGCATTATAAATAAACAATAAAACGCTTCCATTTAATGGAAGCGTTTGTTATTTTAACCCTATTGTCACACGGACCGCAGTCGAAGTGTTTTAAAAAATGAAATACATACTCTTCTTATTATTTCTGGTTTTTAATTTCTATTCTCATGCACAGCACATAACACAAAAAACGTTTTCTAAAGAAGATATTTCAAGCATTAGTATCCATGGTAAATATGTGTTTAAAATTACTGTAGATGCCAAACCGGTTTCTGAAATTACAGTACATTCTAGAGTCGAAGGAGAAAATAACGAAAACATCGTTTTAGTCACCGAAGCTAAAAACAATCATTTATATATAGCAATAAAACAACAACCATTATTTGTAGATGCAAACGATAAGTTAAGTGCGCACAAGGTGATTTCTGTTGAAATTAATGTATTGATACCAGAACATTTAAGTATGGGTATCGATTTATATGAAAGTGATTTGATTGTAAAAGGAGTATATGATAAGGTACGCGTACATTCCGATACAGGCAATTGTATTTTTACAGCCTTTCAAGGCAGTGCTAGAATAGATACAAGAAATGGTAATGTTGCCATGCAAACAAACCACGCAAAGGTTAGTGCAGCCTCTAAAAACGGCTATATTAAAAAGGAAGAAATAGATGCCGGAAACCAGGAAGTGTTAATTAAAACCATAAATGGGAATATAACTATAACTAAAAGTCAATAATATTCCTATTTTTGCTAAGAACCCTCTTTAGGAGTTTGTCACACGAAGCGTATCTACGTGTGTTTAAATAGAAATAAGAAGACAAATTTATGTCATTAAAAAAATCGATAATACTCATCATTCTTATTTTACTAATCGATCAAATTAGTAAAGTTTATATCAAAACACATTTCCTGTTAGGGGAAAGTGTGGAAGTTTTTGATTGGTTTAAAATCTACTTTATAGAAAATGATGGCATGGCTTGGGGAACCAAGATTAGCGATTTTCTTTCTTTTATTAATGACAGAACAGGAAAAGTGGCGCTTACCCTTTTTAGAATTGTTGCCATTGTAGGTATTGGATATTGGCTGGTTTCTGCAATTAAAAAACAAAGTCCAAATGTGCTTGTTATTGCTATTGCTTTAATTTTTGCTGGTGCTTTAGGTAATATTATAGATTCTACTTTTTATAGTTTATTGTTTAGCGATAGTTACCACCAAGTAGCTTCCTTTTTACCAGAAGGCGGAGGTTATGATGGGATATTGCATGGTAAAGTAGTAGATATGCTATATTTCCCACTATGGAAAGGGTATTTACCGGAATGGCTACCGTTTTATGGCGGTAAATATTTTACGTTTTTTGAGCCTGTTTTTAATGTGGCAGATATGGCAATAAGCGCAGGTTTTATAATGCTTATTGTATTTAATAAGAAAGCTTTTTCTAAAGAGTAAAGTGGTAAACTTGTTTTGGCGTAACACAATAATCTAAGGCGATATCTCCTTCAAAAATATCTGTAATTACTCTAGTTTCAGCTTCAAAAAAGGAAAGGCCAATTTTTATAGTTTCGGGTTTACAAGAAGCTAAAAAAGTATCATAAAACCCTTTGCCGTAACCAACTCGGTTTCCTTTAGCGTCAAATGCTAAAAGAGGTATAAATACTACTTCCATACTTTCCGAAGGAATAGGAATCCCATCTACCGGTTCTGGGATGTTGTATTTGTTCTTTTTAATTGTGGTATTATCTGTAAGTAAAAAATTATTCAACAAACCGGTTTTAAAATCGCTTTTAGAAAGCACGATGTTTTTATCTTTTCCAGATAAGATGTTTAGAATATAATCGGTGTTTACTTCGTGTTGTTCTTCAATGCTTAAAAAAATGTGGTAAAAAGAAAAGTTCCAAATATCTAATTGCAGAACTTGATTGGCGATTTGTAAACTATAATCGTCTAATTGTTTAGCAGTTAATTTTCTGCGTTGCAATCGGTATGCTATTCGTAACTCGGCTTTTGTCATAATAATTCGGTGGATATATGAAACAATGCATCTCCTTGATATACAATTGGTAATTCGTTGACGTTAATAATATATCCAGCGTTATCGGCTTTCACAAAATGGTTAGACTTCCCATAAGGATCTGTGATATTTCCAATAACATCTCCTTTTTTAACCATGCTGTTTATTTCTATGGTTGCTTTAAACATGCCAGAATATTTCGCTCTAATCCATCTGCTTTCGTTAATAAAAACACAGTCTGTTTTAGGTTTAGAAACTTTAAAATTATTAGAAAGCATCCCTAAACTATGCAATACTCTTTTAATACCATTTACACCGTGATTAGTGATTGTTGTATCTATGTGAGAAGATTTCCCGCCTTCAAAAAGAAGTATTGGCTTGCCTAATTTATGGCAAGTACTTCGAAAAGATTTATTGATGTTTTTAGAGTATATTATAAAAGGAGCACCAAATTTTTTAGATAAGTCATCTAAGACTTTGTCTTCTTTAATGATTCTAATTTGTGGCGCATTAAAACGTCCGGAACCACCAGTATGAAAGTCCATGATAAAGTCTACTTCTTGTACAATTTCATGGATCAATTTGTAAGCAACTCTACTAGCCAAAGAGCCTTTTAAAGTACCAGGAAAAACACGATTTAAATCTCTTCCATCTGGAAAATCTCTAGAAAGATTTATAAATCCGAAAACGTTAATCACAGGAATACATATAATAGTTCCTTTTTTAGGAATGTTAATTCCTTTTGCAATAACCTGACGTATAATTTCAACCCCATTTACTTCGTCACCATGAATTCCTGCAGTTAATAAAACTGTTGGTCCTGGTTTTTTTGCGCGCGAAATAAACACAGGGACATCTACAGAGTTGGATGTGTGTAGTTTAGCAACTTCAAAAGAAAGCTCTTTACTTTCTCCAAGTTTTATGGTTTCCCCAAGGATGGTAATGGTTTCATTATGGTCTGTCATGAATTAACTATCTGTTTTTTTCAATATAAGTAATAATACTTTTTGCAATATTTTTTTCGGTAGCTCTTTCAATTCCTTCTAATCCAGGAGTAGAGTTTACTTCTAAAATTAATGGACCTCTACTAGATTGTAGCATATCTACACCACAAACAGGAAGTTTTAATGCGCGAGAAGCATTAAGCGCTAATTTTAATTCTGGTTCACTAAGCTTAATCACATTTGCGCTTCCGCCTCGATGTAAATTAGATCGAAACTCACCTTCTTTTCCTTGTCTTTTCATTGCACCAACCACTTGTCCGTCTACAATTAAAGCACGTAAATCGGCTCCTTTTGCTTCACCAATAAACTCTTGAACAATCACTCTTGCTTCTAGTCCGTTAAAGGCTTCTAATACCGATTCTGCAGCATTTTTGGTTTCGGCTAAAACCACTCCAAGTCCTTGTGTTCCTTCTAGTAATTTAATAATTACCGGAACACCACCAACATGTTCTATAACTTCTTCTACATCTCTCGAGTAATTCGTAAAAACGGTTTTTGGCATACCAATTCCAGCTTTACTTAAGCGTTGTAGACTACGCAATTTATCTCTAGAGCGTTGTATGGCATCGGAGGTTACAATGGTAAAAACACCCATTTCTTCAAATTGTCTAACAACAGCACATCCATAAAAAGTTATAGATGCTCCAATTCTAGGAATAATAGCATCTACATAATCTAGGTATCTGTCTTTGTAGAAAATGGTTGGTTTGTGTTGTTCAATAATAATATCACACTTTAAAGGATCTATAACCTCTACTTGGTGACCGCGTTTTTGTCCTTCTTCTACTAATCTATTTGTAGAATATAAATTTGCGTTACGCGATAAAATAACTATGTTCATAATGTTTTTAAATTGTGTGATATGTTTTCTTGGTCTACATCAACCAAAAATTTGCGTTTTAAAAATTGTCTACCTATAAGCACTGGGAATCTCATTTCCTCTCTGGTGCTTAAAGTTAAGTTAATCTTATATGTTTTTCCAAAAAAAACGACTTCTGATTTTACTTTAAATCTATTTTCCTTGAAACCATTGCTGCTTTTTACATTTGTTTTTGTGAAGTTTTCAAAAATTACTTCCTTTCCGCTAAAGTTAGGATGTCCTTTACTGTAAAAAGTGCATTTTAAACTTTCACCATCCACAATAATTTGCGAACAGTGTATTGCAGACGTATAAGCTCCTGTATCTATCTTAACATCTATATTGTATAAGTCTAGTTTAGGAAAGTCTATTTTATCTACTCTTCCTATTGTTTTTCTAATCATTTATTCTATTTCAAAAAGTGGCGCAATGTAATAATTAAGTATTTGTAAAA
>JAGPUY010000449.1 GCA_018067265.1 Oceanihabitans sp.
ATGATAGAAGTAAACTGTGCGGCAATACCAAGCGAACTTATAGAAAGTGAGCTTTTCGGACATGTAAAAGGAGCTTTTACAAGTGCAAACAAAGACAGAGCAGGGAAGTTTGAAGCAGCAAATAGTGGAACTATTTTTTTAGATGAAATAGGAGATATGAGTCTTTCTGCACAAGCAAAAGTGCTTCGTGCATTACAAGAAAGTAGAATACAACGTGTTGGTAGTGATAAAGATATTAAGTTAAATGTTAGAGTCGTAGCAGCAACCAATAAAGACCTGAAAAAGGAAATAGAAGAAGGTAGATTCCGTGAAGATTTATACCACAGACTAGCCGTAATACTTATAAAAGTCCCGTCGTTAAATGATAGACGTGATGATATTCCGTTACTAATGGAATATTTTTCTAAAAAAATTGCAGACGAGCAAGGTACGGCAACAAAGAATTTTTCAGCGAAAGCAATAAAATTATTACAAGAATATGATTGGACAGGAAACATTAGAGAACTACGTAATGTTGTCGAACGTTTAATTATTCTTGGAGAAAAAGAAGTAAGTGAGAAAGATGTAAAAATGTTTGCGAGTAAGTAGCTTTAAATTATTAAAAGCGAACAAATCAAAAATATTACATGGTATAGTGAATTATTGCATATTGTAAACGGAAGAATTTTAACATTGTTTAAGCAATACTTCATGAGATAGTACATTTTTTATTGTAAAAATAACGTGGTATTGTTCTACCTTTTTCATCTACAATAATACGTCTAGAGTCCTTTTTTGGAAGTGTAATTTATACGGATAGATTATATAAAAACCTCAATATAATATTGAGGTTTTTACTTTTTACAAGTATTTAAAAGTTGAAGATGATTTTCGGTAATACGTATTATTTTATTTAAATAATATGCTTTAAGTGCTTCTATAGTTTTGGAGGATAATGTTACTTTATTTTCAGTGCTATTATTAACTGTAGTATTGCAATCACACGTTTTTAATAAATCGTTATAGTTTTTAATGTTTTCTGCTATTGTTTTGTCTTGCAATGTTATAAATTGTTCTTTTTCTAATAAAGATTTTTTAACTTGTTGTTCTGCAAGTTTTCTTTTTATTTCATTTGCTTGTTGTTCTAATTCCGCTTGTTGTTGTTTTAATTTCGCTTGTTGTTGCTCTAAGTCGGATAGCTGATTATTACTGTTTTGTGTCAATTTATTGTTCTCATTTGTTAGCGTATTACAAAGTTCATATTCATAAAATGTTTTAACAATTAATTCTTCAGCCATATACAAATAAGTTCTTCCGGAAGCCAAGTCCTCAGCTAATAAAGCGGTATCTAAATACGTAGAAATACTTATGGATAAGTCTAAAGCATTAGTGCAGTCTGTAGCTTCTAGAACTTCTATGACACTTTCAATAGCTTGTTTGGATAGATCAGCATGATACTTCAAGTCTATTAGATTATAAGCTTTAATTCCAGCATCTATATTTTTAGTAACAATTCCTAGATTTGTATCTCCGTTTCCTAATTTAGAAACTTTAGCGGTAATAGTATTTAAAAAGATAATAGGTAGAAGAAAGAGTAGGTATTGTTTTTTCATAAGTAGGATCATTTAAATTATGGGAGTAAAAATAGTCAAACTTTACAATTAAACGTGATAAAGTGACTTTTAATCGGCGTTTGTTTTGTTTTTAAAAGGAGCTTCTAAAATTTATTACATATTGAAGATTTAGAAAGAGATGCGTAAAATTAATTACATTATATCTTTTAAGTAAATTGGAACCATGAAAAACGGCAAATAGTACAGATCATAAAATCACTTTAACATATAAAAAAAGACACTAATTATTTAGTGTCTTTTTTAGTTTATCATCAAATGTATTAATAATACTTTCTACTTCATTGGGTACATGGCTATCTTCAACCCAAGTATGAATGTCTCCTAAATAATGCATGCCTAAATAGTTTGCAGATGCTACAAAAGGCATATTAAAACCCTTTACTAAATCCTTGTTATTACTCGTGCTTATCATTGCCCTATTTTTACCGCGTAGTTGTCTTCCTAGATCTTTTTCGGTTCTAATAACATCCGAAATACGATCAAAAAAAGCTTTCATAATACCGCTCATAGTATACCAATAAACCGGAGTTGCAAAAATAATAGTGTCATAATTTGTAATAACTTCTGTTATGACATCCATAAAATCGTCACCCGCATTTTTATACTCATAATCATAGTGCCCAATAACTTTGGTGTTTAAATCTATAACATCATAGTTGCATTTGGAGGTAAGATGATTCACTATTTTATAGGTGTCACCAAAACTTCTAGAGCTTCCTTGCAGTATTACTGTTTTATTCATAATCATTAAGTTAATGAAGCTAAGTAAGGACTTTGATAAGAATAAAAATATAATTTCTAATAGAAACAATTAATGGCCAAATAGAAAATATGGATGTATTTTAAAAAGAAAAAATAAGGAGGCCTTATATTTTAAAACTAACGCTAACACCAGTTTGTATGTCTGGATTGTTGTTTACCGTAAGGTCTTGTTGCAAATAAAACGTAGTGGTGAATTTTTTTGTGAAAGAATAAAGTAAAGTCCAATAGTTATTATTCTTATATAAATTGGTCGTACCAGTTCCCCATGCATCATGCGTATCTGGATGACGAACAGGTATTATATAGTCTAGTTCTTCCTTTTTGTTTAAACTAGTTTGGATGTAAAAATCTAAACCAACAGAATGCGTAGTTCCTTTTTTAGATATTAAATTGTACTCTAAAGCAGTTTCTAAAAAAGCAACATAATCATTGGTTCCAAATGCTACATTATCTTTTTTTAAGTCAATGGCATTCTTTCTTATAGCGCCAATACCTGCACCTATTTGTGCGTAATTATCGTTTTTGAATACAATCTTTTTAACAGCATTTACAGAGACCCCTAAATCGATAGAGGTATTATATTTAGATAGATTGGTACCAAGGTGAGAACCAAGATTCATAAAAAAGCTTTTGTTTTTATTAATCAACCATTCCGGATAATAATAGTAAGTAGTTTCTATTCCGCTTAAAAAAACATCATTTTTTTCAAGTGCTGCGGTGTTGCCATTTCTATCTGTATATTTAATTCCGGCGTCATTTAATTTGAAAACCTTTCTATCAAAAGGGTCTTCTCCTCCAGCAATTTTACTGTGAAAATCTTCAATAAACTTATCACTTGTAAAAAAAGAAAGCGGATATTCTCCATTTGTTAACATGGCAACGCGCAAAGCAACTACTAATTCTTTGTTATCACTTAAATTAAAA
>JAGPUY010000458.1 GCA_018067265.1 Oceanihabitans sp.
TTTTAATGGTTAAACTTTTCACTTTTTATTAGTAAGGATCTATTATTCTACTTCATCTTCTATTTCCTCTTTAACATCTTCCATTTCCTCTTTAACATCTTCCATTTCCTCTTTAATATCATCTGCTGCGTCTTCCATGGCATCTTTTGTATCTTCTGCAGCTTCTTCTATTTTTTCTCCTGGTGTTTTCTTTTCTTCTCTACAACTTGTAAAAACGGTTGCAATGGAAAACATAAGTACTACTGCGAATATTAATTTTTTCATGATTGTCTTTTTAATGATTATTAATTGTTTTGTTTTTAGGATTTTCTAATTACATCTCTAATTAGAGATAGAATAAATAATACTATAAATACGAAAAATAGTATTTTGGCTATTCCTGCCGAAGCTCCTGCAATACCGCTAAATCCTAAAATTCCAGCGATAAATGCAATTACTATAAACGTGATTGTCCATCGTAACATATCTTTAAAGTTTTAAAATTGTAATGTAATAGACTATACTTTGTGCTCTTTTAGTATATTCTTACTCTAATTCTTAGAGAATTCTTCCTGAGGTGTTCCTGATTTTTGCAAGGATAATTTGTTATCAAATTGCAATGTTCGGATAGGAAAAGGGATATTAATGTTTTCTTTATCGTAGGCTTTTTTAATTTCTATAATGGCTTTACTTTTAGATTTTAGTCTTTCTAAAGCATTTTCAGAATCTATCCAAAATCTACATAGATAATTAATAGAACTTCCTCCAAATTCGGTGTAATAAAACTCTACTTCGCTAGCTTCTTTAACTTGACTAAATGTATTTGCTATGGTTTCTTTGGTAAGTTGTTCTACGTGATCTAAATCAGACCCATAACCAACACCACACTCCAGCATGACACGCATTTTAGTAGTAAGCGAGTAATTTTTTAAAGGTTTTTCTAATATGTCTTTATTAGGAATAATAACTAAATTGTTATCTGCTTCTTTTACTACAAATCCTTTTAGGTTAATATCCATTACTTCCCCAGAAAAGCCATTGGTTTCTACCCAGTTTCCTATCTGTATTTTTTTTCTAAAGGATAAGATGATACCTGCAATAGTATTAGATAATGTGCCTTGTAAAGCTAAACCAATAACAAGTCCTATTACGCCAGCTCCTGTAATTAGCGTGGTTAATGTTTTACTCAAATTTAAAATACCTAAGGCTACGAATAATCCTGTAGCTACTACTATTACTGCTGCTATTCTAGCAACTATATTTGTAATAGATTTTTGATCTACTTTTTTGGAAACTAGTTTTATAACTAACTTATTTACATACTTTGCTGTAAAATACGATGCAACAAGTACTACAATTGCTATTGCTAAATTTGGTAAAATTTCTATAAAAGCATTTAGCCAACCTTGTAATTTTTCTGTTAATAAATTAAAAGATGTTTCTAATTGTGTTTTCATTTTTCCATACGTTTTAAGAGTTTCTATACATTGATTTTGTTCTAGTAACTACTAGAAACTTAATCCACCATAACACTCTGTAACGTTTCTGAAGTTTTTTTAGTCCAAGCATCTAGCATCCAACTTGCTTTTTCTAAATCTCGTATGTAAGTACCAATAAGATCTATGGTCCCATCATCTGAAGCTTCTTCTGCTTTATCGATAACACGAGACATTTGCGCTAATATTATTTTGTGATCTTTTAATATTTCGGAAACCATGTAGGTATCCGACTTTAAAGATTTTGCTTCTTCTATGGAAGATATCTTTAAATAGTTACTATACTTACCCATTGGATGAAATCTTAAAGTAAGAATGCGCTCTGCTATTTCATCAATTTTAAATTGTGCGTCTTTGTATAGTTCTTCAAACTTATTGTGAAGATCAAAGAAGTTTTCTCCTAAAATGTTCCAATGAAAATTTCTTAGCTTTTGGTAATAAATGTGGTAATCTGCTAGTAGTGTATTTAGTTCTACAACTACAGGTAATAATTTCTCATCTTGCATATTCAAATAACTCATAACTATATATTGTTTTAAAGTGTTTATTTTGTTCGAACACTATACAAGCTATGCGTTATTTAGCTTTTGTCAAGCCTTTTAACAGGTTTTAACTGTTTTAAGTTTTTTTTAACATAAATTATACTAAAACCACTTCTTTTTTCTAAAATAAATTAACATAATTATGAATATTATAATCATTACTGCCCAAACAATATAATAGCCATACGGACTAGAAAGTTCTGGCATATTGGTGAAATTCATACCATAAACACCAGCAATAAATGTTAGCGGAATAAATATCGTTGCTATAATAGTTAGCACTTTCATGACTTCATTCATTTTATTACTAATGTTGGTCATGTAAAGATCCATAAGTCCCCAAATCATTTCTCGATACAAGTCTATGCTTTCATTTACTTGTATCATATGATCGTATAAATTACGAAGATAATTTTTAGTTTTATCATCTATAAACTCGATTTCCGATTTCTCCAATTTATTTACCACTTCCCGAAATGGAAAAACGGTTCTTCGTATTTTTAGGATTTCGCGTTTTTGGTTTTGAATGCTTGTAGTCGTTGTATTTGAGCTAGATTCTTCAATAAAAAGGGTTTCTTCTAAATCTTCTATTTTATCACCTTCTGCTTCAATAACTGTAAAATAATTATCTACAACAGCATCTAAAATAGTGTACATTAAATAATCTGCTTTGGCATTTCGTACTCTTCCTTTGGCATTTCTAATTCGATCTCTTAAATCATCAAAAACATCACCATCGGCTTCTTGAAAGGTAAGTACATAATTTTCGCCAACCACCATACTCATGTGTTCGTAAACGATTTCATCTTCACTTTTAAAATGTAGCATTTTAAATACGATAAACAAGTAATCTTCGTATTCTTCTAGTTTTGCTCTTTGGTTAGTGGTTACAATATCTTCTAAGACTAAAGGATGTAAATTGTAATGTAAACCAAGTTTTTCTATTTCTGTGGTATTCTTTAAACCATTAATATTAATCCACGTAACATGTTCTTGCCCTTTAAAATGAAATGCATCTTCTACTTTATTAGAAATTCTAAAGTCGCAAGCGTCTTTATTGTAGTTTACAATATCAATTTTAGTTTCTAGAGATTGTTTAGTACCAGTATAAGAAACGGTTCCTGGAGCTGTGTTTACCGTTTTATACGTTTTTTTACGTTTGGTATTTTTACTAGTTTTTTGAGCCATGTAGTTTTTAATTACTATAAAAATACTAAAGTTTATTCAAATTCTATGTTATTTAATACTAAACCAGAAGCTGGAGCAATATAGTCCATCACTTCTATGCTTTCTGGATGTAAAGTAGTTTTAATATACGCTAAAGTAATTTCTGCTCTTCCCAATTTTATAAGCGCTCCCATCATTAATCTAATTTGATTTCTACCAAAACCTTTTCCCTTTACACGAAGCATATATGTTTTCTCAGGGAAGAAATTGGCACTAAAAACGGTATTCTCGACTAACTCGCAAGTGCTAACGTCTCTTGTGTATACGCCTTCGTTTGTGGCTTTATAGCAGTAGGTTTTAAAGTTATGTGTACCTTCAAACAGCTTAGCTCCTTCTTGCATAGCCGAAATATCTAAATCGTCTAAAATGGTAGTTAAAATTGGCGCACAAAAAGGATGGCATTTTTCACCATGTGTAAAAAGGTATAAATATTCTTTGATTTTAGAATGCTGAATAATATTGAATTTCGCATCTACTTCTTCTATAGATAAGGCACGAATATCTTGTGGTAAATTATGGTTGAAGAGTGCCAAAAAAGCTTCTTGATCTTCAATAGGTGCATATAAAAAAAGCTCAAAAGCGGAAGCATTAGCAGAAACCATAGCATCTGTTCTACCGGAAGCCAAGGTCTTAAATTTTTCACCTTTTAATATAAATTTAAAAGTTCTGTCAATCATTAAATGCACCGTTTTCAAATTTGGCTGCTTTTGCCAACCATGAAAACGATATCCTAAATATTGTATTTTGACTAGATAATAGTACCGTTTATTAAACATATTTTAAGAATCTCTTTGAGCTGGCAAGTAACCTATTTTATTACATCTGACAAAATTTTTATAAAGGATATAGTATGCGTATAAAGGCATCTAATTTTAAAATAGCGGTCTTTTTAATTGCAATTATTTCTCCCTAGTTTTTAAAACGGAAACTACATCCTTTAATTTATAGCCTTTCGCTTGAAGCAGCATTAAATAATGAAACAGTAAATCGGCACTTTCACTTAGAAATAAATCGTCGTTATTATCCATAGCTTCAATAACTACTTCCACAGCTTCCTCTCCTACTTTTTGCGCTACTTTATTAATACCAGAAGCAAATAAGGAAGCAACATACGACTTTTCAGAGTCACCAGCTTGTACTCTACTTTCAATCGTATTTTCTAATTTAGAAATAAAACCGAAACTTTCTTTATTTTCGTCATTCCAGCAGGTATCCGATCCTTTATGACAAGTTGGTCCTACTGGATTTACCATAAGGAGTAACGTATCATTATCGCAATCTAATTTATAATCTACAAGGTTTAAAAAATGACCACTTTCTTCTCCTTTTGTCCATAGGCGTTTTTTGGTTCTGCTATAAAAAGTAACCTGTTTTGTTTCCTTTGTTTTACTGAAAGCTTCCGCATTCATATATCCCAACATCAATACTTTATTGGTTGTTGCATCTTGAACGATTGCAGGCACTAATCCGTCGTTATTTTTATTGAAATCTATATTCATTATAATCGTACTTCTATGTTATTATCTTTTAATTCTTGTTTTAAATCTTTTATTTCAATTTCTCCGAAATGAAAAACACTTGCTGCCAATGCGGCATCCGCTTTCCCAACATGAAAAGCATCCACAAAATGTGCCATATTTCCTGCGCCACCAGAAGCAATTATGGGGATATTTAATGTTGTTGAAAGTTTAGATAATGCTTCATTAGCAAAGCCATTTTTGGTACCATCATTATTCATAGATGTAAAAAGTATTTCACCAGCGCCACGTTCTTCCGCTTCTTTAGCCCAAGAAAATAAATCTAATGTAGTAGGAATACTTCCACCTGCAACGTGCACAATCCAACTGCCATCTATCTGCTTGGCATCAATTGCAACGGTAATACATTGGTTTCCAAATTTATTTGCAAGTTCATTTATTAATTCCGGGCGTTTAATTGCCGAAGAATTTATAGAAACTTTATCTGCACCAGATTTTAAAAGCGCATCTACATCTTCAATAGAAGAAATTCCACCACCAACAGTAAACGGAATATTAACTTGTTCAGCGACCTTTAAAACCATATCTAACATGGTTTTTCTACCTTCTAATGTTGCAGAAATATCCAATAAAACCAACTCGTCTGCACCAAGTGCTGCATATTTTTTGGCAAGCGAAACAGGATCTCCAGCATCTCGTAAACCAACAAAATTTACGCCTTTTACCGTACGGCCATTTTTAATATCTAAGCATGGAATAATTCTTTTTGCTAACATTTTAATAAATGGTTTCTAAATCGGTTAAACGTATATTTCCTTCGTACAAAGCTTTACCGATAATTACTGCTTCGCAACCAATTTTTTCTAATAAATTGATATCATCTATGGTAGTAACGCCACCGGAAGCGATTAGTTTGATCGTTTGATTATTAGCAGAACAGCTTTCTATCATCTTTTTATACAGTTCTATCGACGGACCTTCTAGCATTCCATCTTTAGCAATATCTGTACAAATAACATATTGAATATTCTTTTTTTGGTAGCCTTGAATAAAAGGAATCACTTCTAAATTGCTTTCTTCCGTCCAGCCACTAATAGCAACTTTTTCATTTCTACAATCTGCACCAAGAATAATTTTTTGTGCACCATATTTAGAAATCCAACTATCAAAAGTATTGGTGTCTTGCACAGCAATACTTCCTCCGGTAATTTGTCTTGCTCCAGAATTAAAAGCGATATGTAAATCTTCATCTGTTTTTAATCCGCCGCCAAAATCAATTTTCAAATTGGTTTTAGATGCGATTTGCTCTAGTACTTTATAGTTTACAATATGATTTGCTTTTGCTCCATCTAAATCTACTAAATGTAAATATTGTATTCCGGAAGCTTCAAATTGTTTTGCTACTTCTAAAGGATTTTCATTGTATATTTTTTTTGTATCGTAATCGCCTTTAGTAAGTCGAACACATTTTCCGTCTATAATATCTATTGCTGGTATTATTCTCATCTTATTCGCTTTTCGCTTTTCGCTCTTAACTAACTGTTAACAGCTAAAGGTTTATTTTATAATTCTGTAAAATTCTTTAATAATTGTTCGCCTGCATCACTACTTTTTTCGGGATGAAATTGCACCCCATAAAAGTTATTTTTTTGTAATGCGGAAGCATATACGACATCATAGTCTGTTGTTGCTATAGCTTCATTACAATGCTCTGCATAATAACTATGCACAAGATACATATAGCTTTTGTTATTTATGTTTTTAAATAAGTCTGATTTTAAATCACTTATGGTATTCCAACCCATTTGTGGCACTTTTACACGTGTATTAAATCGCTTCACGTGCACATCAAAAACACCTAATCCTTCTGCATTTCCTTCTGCTGTAGTTTTACATAATAATTGCATACCTAAACAAATTCCCAAAACGGGTTGTGTTAAAGTCGGAATCAATACATCTAACTTACTTTTTCTTAGCATTTTCATTGCGCTACTAGCTTCTCCTACACCCGGAAATATAATCTTATCTGCCGCTTTTATTTCGTCTGGGTCATTACTCAGAACAGCTTCAAACCCTAGTCTTTTAAAAGCAAATTGAATGCTTTTAATATTTCCTGCTCCGTAATCTATAATTACTATTTTCATTCTTCTCGATACTATTTTTCGTTCCTCAAAATCACTCGAAGTGACATTATAACATTCCTTTAGTACTTGGTAAAATCATTTTTTCTACATCGCGCTTTACTGCTACTTTTACGGCTTTCGCAAAAGCTTTAAAAATGGCTTCAATTTTGTGGTGTTCATTGGTACCTTCTGCTTTAATGTTTAGGTTACATTTAGCACCATCTGTAAATGATTTAAAGAAATGCATAAACATTTCGGTTGGCATTTCACCAATCATTTCTCGTTTAAAATCGGTTTCCCAAACCAACCAATTTCTTCCTCCAAAATCAATAGCTACTTGCGCCAAACAATCATCCATTGGCAAACAAAAACCATAGCGTTCTATACCCAATTTGTTTCCTAATGTGTTGGCAAACAATTCGCCTAAAGCAATAGCAGTATCTTCTATGGTGTGGTGTTCGTCTACCTCTAAATCTCCTTGCACCGCAATATTTAAATCTAATTGTCCGTGACGCGCAATTTGGTCTAACATGTGATCAAAAAATGCGATTCCGGTATCAATATTACTTTTTCCTGTACCGTCTAAATTTAGATCGATTTGTATTTTTGTTTCGTTGGTATTTCTTGTAATACTTCCGGTTCTTTCGGCTGCTTTCAAAAAAGTATAAATCGTTTCCCAATCGTTACTCTCTAACGCAATAAATGCATCTAAAGCTTCTCTTTTTACTGTAATTTCATTGGTTCCTAAGTTCGTTTCATCATTGATAAAAATTCCTTTAGATCCTAAATTTTTTGCAAGCTCTATATCGGTTAAACGATCTCCAATTACATACGAATTTTCTAGGTCGTAGGTTTCCGAAAAATATTTAGTCAATAATCCCGTATTAGGCTTACGTGTTGGTGCATTATCTTTTGCAAAGGTTCTATCAATAAACTGTTCTGTAAACACAATACCTTCTGCTTCAAAAGTTTTTAAGACAAAGTTATGTATTGGCCAAAAGCTATTTTCAGGATATACTTCCGTTCCCAAACCATCTTGATTGGTTATCATCACGATTTCAAAATCTAATTCTTTTGCAATTTTACTTAAATACT
>JAGPUY010000466.1 GCA_018067265.1 Oceanihabitans sp.
TCCGTTTTTTGGCACAGGAATTTCTAGAATCCCGATATGTCCATCTTGCCAAAAATATTCAGAATCATCATAATTTATTATTTTACTTCCAAAGGGTTTTAACTTGTAGTTTCTAAGATATTCTTGGAAAGATCCATCCGGATAATTTACACGTTTATACGTATCCGGAGTTTCTACTCTACCTTTTATAGTTACACTGTCTTTGTTTATAAGACTTGGCCCTACAACAATTGCTTCCACTTTTGCTACAATCTTTTTTACTGGTTTAAATGGAAAGGCTAAAACAATAATTGCAGATAATAATAAAACAACTAGTACTAATTTCTTCATAAGGTTTATAACGAAAAAACCCAACACTTTCGTATTGGGTTTTCAATTATAATTAAGTTACTGAAACAAGTTCCGTATAACTAGTAGTGTCTATCCACCAAAGTCATCAAAACGTATGTTTTCATCATCTATTCCGAAGTCTTCTCCCATTTTTTGAACCGCTTGATTCATTAATGGTGGTCCACAGAAATATAATTCGATGTCTTCTGGAGACTCATGTTTAGATAAATATTGATCGATTACTACTTGGTGAATAAATCCTGTAAATCCATCCCCATTAGGATCTTCAACATCCTGTTTAAGTTGCCAGTTATCTGCTTCCGTTGGATCAGATAATGCAATAAAGAATTTGAAATTCGGGAAATCTTTTTCTAATGCTCTAAAGTAATGGATGTAAAACAATTCTGCTTTCGAACGTCCTCCGTACCAATAGGTTACTTTTCTTCCTGTTTTTAATGTTCTAAACAATTCATATAAATGCGAACGCATAGGCGCCATTCCAGCACCACCACCAACATATAACATTTCTGCTTCCGAAGCATTAATAAAGAACTCTCCATAAGGTCCAGAGATCGTTACTTTATCTCCAACTTTTTGGTTAAAAATATAGGAAGATGCCACACCAGGATTTACATCCATCCATCCGCCTTTAGCGCGATCAAAAGGAGGCGTTGCAACACGTACATTAAGCATAATCTTTCTACCTTCAGCAGGGTAAGAAGCCATAGAATAAGCTCTTTCTACAAGTTCGTTGTTTTTCATAACCAACGGCCATAAACCAAACTTTTCCCAATCTCCTTTAAACTTATCTGGTTCTCCTGGATGATCTTGAGGATGTGCCGAAACATCCATGTCTGCATATTTAATTTCACAACTAGGGATTTCAATTTGAATATATCCACCAGCTTTGTAGTTCATATCCTCTGGGATCTCCACTACAAATTCTTTAATAAATGTAGCTACGTTATAGTTTGAAACTACGGTTGCTTCCCATTTTTTAATTCCGAAAACTTCTTCTGGAATTGTAATTTCCATGTCTTGTTTCACTTTTACCTGACAAGATAAGCGTGCACCATGTGCTAATTCTTTTCTAGAAAAGTGAGGCGTTTCTGTAGGTAATGCTTCGCCACCACCAGAAAGTACGTGACACTCACATTGAATACAGGTTCCACCACCACCACATGCAGATGGTAAGAATATTTTTTGTGCTCCTAGCGTAGATAGTAAACTGTCTCCAGAACCTACTTCTATTTCACGTTCTCCATTAATGGTAATTTTTACAGGACCAGATGGAGATAATTTTTGTTTAACAAACAATAACAGAGATACTAATACTAAAGTTACTAGTAAAAAAGCTGCTACAGTTGCTATTATGATTCCTAATGTACTTGCTGCTAATATCATGTTACTCGTTTATTGTTGTGTTGTTAGCTAACTCTTTTGTGCTGTCTTGATTTACAGTTTCTACTTGTACTGTTTTATCTTCTTTAGGCTCTTCGTCTCCTCCAGTTAACATTCCACCAAAGCTCATGAATCCAATTGCCATTAAACCTGTAATGATAAATGTAATTCCCAATCCTCTTAATGCTGGTGGCACGTTAGAATATCTGATTTTTTCACGAATTGCTGCAATGGCTAAAATTGCTAAAAACCATCCTATTCCAGAACCAACGCCATACACAGTAGCTAATCCTAATGTTGGAATCTCACGAGATTGCATGAATAAAGAACCTCCTAAAATGGCACAGTTTACAGCAATTAATGGTAAGAAAATACCAAGTGAGTTATATAGTGATGGTGAAAATTTCTCTACCACGATTTCTACCAATTGAACCATGGTTGCAATAGTTGCAATAAACATGATGAAAGAAAGGAAACTTAAATCGTAGTCTGCATATTCTGCACCTAACCATGATAATGCTCCTGGTTGTAATACATACTGATCTAACAACCAGTTTAAAGGTACTGTAATTGCTAATACAAAGATTACTGCGGCTCCTAAACCAACTGCTGTAGTTACTTTTTTAGATACTGCAAGGTATGAACACATTCCTAAGAATACGGAAAACACCATGTTATCTATAAATATCGATTTTAAAAATAATTCTAAATATTCCATTTTTTTATAGTTTGTTAGTAGTTACTAGCTTAATCTTCTATTAATGCTTTGTTTCTACTACGTTGAACCCAAATAATAAGTCCTACAACAATTAATGCCATTGGAGGCATAATCATAAAACCATTATTTTCATAACCTAAAGCGTATAATCCTGTTTTCTCAATAGGATCTCCTAATACAGGAATACCTAATAAAGTTCCAGCTCCTAAAAGCTCTCTAAAGAATGCTACAATTATTAATATTACACCGTATCCTAAAGCGTTTCCAATTCCGTCAAGAAAAGAACGCCAAGGTTTGTTTGCTAAAGCGAAAGCTTCAAAACGTCCCATAATGATACAGTTGGTAATAATCAAACCTACAAACACCGAAAGTGTTTTACTTAATTCATAAGCAAAAGCTTTTAATACTTGATCTACAATAATTACTAATGCAGCAACGACAATAAGCTGTACAATAATTCTAATTTTTGAAGGTATAATGTTTCGCATTAAAGAGATAACCACGTTACCAATACCTAATACAAATAATACCGAAACAGACATTACAATTGCCGCTTCTAGTTCTGCAGTAATTGCTAATGCAGAACAAATACCAAGTACTTGAATAGTAATTGGGTTATTATCTGCTAATGGATCTGTAATTAATGCTGCGTCTTTTTTTGATAAAAGTCCCATAAATTAATTCTTTTTTAAGTTTTCGAAATAAGGTACATATTGCTTCAGCTCTGATTTTATCATTGCAGAAACACCGTCTCCAGTAATTGTTGCTCCAGCTATTGCATCTACCTCATTATCTGTTTTATCTTCGTTTTTAGGATCATTATTACTTTTAGAGATATTAATCCCTTTAAAGTTTCCGTTAGACTTTAGGTGTTCTCCAATAAAGTCATCCATAAAGAAACGTTGTTTAATGTTTGCACCTAAACCTGCTGTTTCTCCTTTATGATCAAAATAAGCTCCTTGTACTACCATGTTCTCGTCCATAGCAATATAAGCCCAAACGGCATCCCAAAGTCCTTTTCCTCTAATAGGTGCGATATAAAATGATTGACCATCTTTTTCGCCTACAAATAAAGGAAGTCTTCTTACGTTACCAGCTTTTGCGCTTGTTTGTTCTTTTTTCACATCGATTAGATATGCTTTATCGTCTTCAGAAACTTTATCTCCTTCAATTACTAATTGATGTTTGATGTATTCTTTAAACAATTCTGGAGCTTTATCTGTAGAAACAAAAATGGCAGAGTTACCTTCATTTTCGTTAATTCCCATTGCATACAAAATGTTTTGTTGCTTTTCTAATCTTTCGTTATTATCAATTCTTGGTCGTAATGCTGAAGCTGTAAAAGCTAGCAAACCTCCTACTACAATTACCATTGCTATGGCAAAAAGTATAGTGTATGAGTTTTTATCTGTTCTTTTTTCCATGTTTAAGCAACTTTAGTTTTTAAACGCTTCATTCTTCTTTTTACATTTCCTTGAACCACGTAATGGTCAATAGTTGGAGCAAATACATTCATTAATAGAATCGCTAACATTACTCCTTCTGGATATGCAGGATTAAATACTCTAATTAATATAGAAAGGAATCCGATTAAGAATCCGTAAATCCATTTTCCTTTATTGGTTTGCGATGCGGTAACAGGATCTGTTGCCATAAAGACAGTACCAAAAGCAAAACCACCAATAAGTAAGTGCTGCCAGAATGGTGTACTCATTAATCCGTAAAATTTACTTCCATCTACAATGACTTCAGAACTTACAAGACTATTAAATATTAATCCCATTACTAAAGCTCCTGCTACAGAAGATAACATAATTCTCCAACTTCCTATTTTAGCGAAGATTAAGAATATTGCTCCTAAGAGTATTAAGAGTGTAGAGGTCTCCCCAACAGAACCAGGAATAAATCCGAGGAACATATCTGCTACAGAATGCGTGACTTCATTACCCTGCGCTAGTGTTCCTAAAATGGTTTCCCCAGAAATAGCATCTGGAGTTCCAGCGCTTTCAACAGCACCTTGTACCCAAACTTTATCTCCAGACATCCAAGTAGGATATGCGAAGAATAGGAATGCACGAATAGTTAATGCAGGATTTAATATATTCATCCCTGTACCACCAAATACTTCTTTACCAATAACGACTCCAAAGATAACTGCTACTGCAAGCATCCATAATGGAATATCAATTGGTACAATAAGTGGCACTAACATTCCTGTTACTAAGTAACCTTCTTCTACTTCGTGGCCTTTAATTACTGCAAAAATAAATTCTACAAGTAAACCAACACCGTAAGAAACAATTACTAGTGGTAAAATTTTAACCAAACCAATAACTAAGTTATCCCAAGCCCAAAAAGAAGAACTAAAAAAACCGTTAGCTGCTTCTACCGTTCCAGAAGCTAAATGATGTTGGTAACCAGCGTTAAACATACCGAATATTAAACATGGTACAAGTGCCATGATTACGGTATTCATTGTACGTTTTAAATCGTCGGCTGCTTTAATATGAGTTCCATTATGTGTGGTCTCATTTGGCAAGTATAAAAAAGTATGGATTGCGTTAAACGCAGGAGCCATTTTCGTTCCTTTATACTTTTCTTTTAAGTTATGTAAATTACTTTTTAAACCCATTATCCTATCTCTTTTAGCATTAAGTCTAAACCTTTTCTAATAATATCTTGATGTGGCTGTTTAGATACACATACAAATTCTGTTAAAGCAAAATCTTCAGGAGCAACTTCGTACATTCCTAAAGCTTCCATTTCATCTAAATCTTTATACATACAAGCTTTTAAAATTTGCATTGGAAAGATATCTAAAGGAAAAACCTCTTCATATGTTCCTGTAGTAACAAAAGCACGATGTTCCCCATTGGTATTGGTATTTAAATCATATTCTTTATTAGGCGTTAACCAAGAGAACGTGAATGCTCTTGAAGTAGACACCTTATTGAATACTGGTTTATTCCACCCAAATAATTCGTAATCGTTACCTTCAGGTATTACCGTAATGGTATTGCTATAATAATCTAAAAAGCCATCTGGTTGTACTTGCTTACCGCTTAATACGTTTCCAGAAATGATTCTAATATCATCGTTTTTATCGACACCATTATCATAAATCATAGAAGCAACTTCTGCTCCAAGTTTAGTAACAAAGTATCTTGGTTTTTTTACGGAAGAACCTGCTAATGCAACAATACGTTCTGCATTAAATTTACCAGTTAGTAATAACTCACCAATAATAACAAGATCTTGTGCGTTGACTGTCCAAACAACTTCCCCTTTATTAACCGGGTCGATTTTGTTTATTTGTGTACCAACATTCCCTGAAGGATGTGGTCCAGAAACGTTATGAATAGTTGCACCAGAAAGATTGGCTAATGGAGAGTTTCCATTTTTACCAACAGAAATATGCACTTGTCCTTCGGTTAATTTAGTTAACGCGGTCACTGCAGCTTGTAATTCTGCTTCTTTACCTTGAAGGGTAAAATCTAAATCTGCAACCAAAGGTGCAGAAGCATAAGCAGAAACAAAAATTGCTTTTGGCGCTTTGTTTGGATTTGCAATTACATCATAAGGACGTTGCTTAATAAAAGGCCAACATCCCGAAGCTAACAAATGTGCTTTAACATCTTCTGCTTTGGCAGCATCCACGTTAAATTTACCATTATCTTGGTAAGATTGTTCTTTGTCCGCTTGAATTTTAATTGCTAAAATTTTACGTTTTTCTCCACGAGGAATGTCAATAATTTCACCAGAAACTGGAGAAACAAATTGTATAGCTTCGTTAGTTTTATCGTAAAAAATAGGCTCCCCTGCTTTTACTTTAGCTCCAACTTTCGCGATTAATTTTGGTATAACACTGTGGAAGTCTTCTGGTCTTACAGAGAAAAAGTTACTGATAATGGCGTTCTCTTTTGCCTTTTCTGCAGTTCCTTTTAACTTAATATCTAGACCTTTTTTAATCTTAATGTCGTTTGACATATTATAAATCTATTTGTTAATAGTTATAGTGTTTCTAATCTTTAAGTCTCTTAAAAATCGATGCAAATTTACGAATAACTAATCCGTTTTCACAATTATTTGAAAAGAAATTTACGCGCAACCGTTGTAGAAAAATTTTAGGCATAGAAATTGCTTATATTTACTGCAAAACAACAAATACAAACCTGTGAATTTGAAATACTTTATTTTAACGCTTTTATTTTCTACAACACTTTTTGGACAAGTAGCACAAGAAGTGGCTCCACCCGACTATATAAAAACAATCACTTTTAAAGGAAACACGGCAGAAAGCCAACTTCCTGTTTTAAAACTTGGGGAATATTTAAAACTAGAATTTGATGCTTTAAATGGAGACGAAGAAGACTTTTATTATGTTATTGAACATTATAATTATGATTGGACTCCTTCCGTTTTATCTAAAATCGAGTATTTAGAGGGTTTTGACAAACAACGTATACGAACCTACGAAAATTCTTTTAACACCTTACAAATTTACTCGAATTACCAACTAACCATTCCTAATGAGCAAACACGTAGATTAAAAGTTTCTGGAAATTATATGATCACAATTTATGATGACTATGACGAACTTGTTTTTTCTAGAAAATTCATGATTTATGAAGAAACAGCAAATGTAGGAGTAGCGATAAAAAGGTCTCGTGATGTTAGACAAATAAAAAGCAAACAAACGGTGGATATCACGATATCTTCTAGCAACTCTCATTTTAACAATCCGAAACAAACAATTAGTACCGTCATCGTTCAAAACAATAATTTAAACACTGCTATTTCTGGTATTAAACCAATGTACACATTAGGCAACGAGCTTATTTATAAGTATAATACCGAAACTAGCTTCTGGGCTGGAAACGAATATCTATGGTTTGAAAATAAAGATGTACGCGCAGCAAACACCGGTATTCAGTTTATAGATTTAAAAGATTTGTACCAAAATTATTTATACACGAATTTGGTAAGACATGACAAACCGTACACCTATAATCCTGACATTAATGGTAATTATTTAGTAACCGCAATAGATGCGAGCAACTCTAGTATTGAAGCAGATTATGTTTGGATGTTTTTTTCCTTATTATTGGATCAACTACCAGATGGCAAAGAGCTACACGTTTACGGTAACTTCAATAATTACACGATTGATGAAACTACAAAAATGACCTTTAATACAGAACGCGGTGTTTACAAAAATGTCCTCTTATTAAAACAAGGATTCTACAATTACAAATATGTTGTTGTAGATAAAAATGGTAAGGTAGACGAAGGTGCTATTAGCGGAAATTTTTGGCAAGCAGAAAACAATTACAAAGTATTGGTTTATTATAGAGATTTAGGCGCACGCTACGATAAGATTATTGGTCTTGGCGAAGCTAGTTCTGTTAATATTACCAATTAATCAGAATATTTCATTATATTCCTATCTAAGAAATACTAAATTAAGTTTTAATAATTTATTTTTGTATTTTTGAGTATTAAACCCATTGATTATCAGAAGTTAAAATGGTTCAACAAGTAACAAAAGGCATAAAGATTTCGGTAGATACTACTTTTGAAGGCACTTTTTATAAAAATTATAAAATACAATTCGCCTTTGGATACCAAGTAACTATTGAAAACCAGAGTAAAGACTCTGTACAACTTAATGCAAGACATTGGACAATCTTTGACGCCTTAAACCATGTAGAAACGGTTTCTGGCGAAGGTGTTATTGGTAAAAAACCAGTTTTAAAACCTGGTGAATCTCACACGTATAATTCTGGATGCTTACTTACTTCTCCTTTTGGAGCAATGAAAGGATATTACGAAATGGTGAATTTTAGTAATACCAAAAAATTTCACGTAGCAATCCCTACGTTTAAGCTAAGCGCTCCTTTTGCTTTAAATTAATGCTGTTATTTCAAGTCTGTCGAGAAATCTAACTACAGACAAATCATTCTAATTTATTTTAGTCAAAAAAA
Organism: Oceanihabitans sp.; assembly: GCA_018067265.1. GTDB lineage: Bacteria > Bacteroidota > Bacteroidia > Flavobacteriales > Flavobacteriaceae > Oceanihabitans. The sequence goes on from JAGPUY010000466.1 coordinate 8,434, forward strand.
AAGTACAAGTGTTTAAACTGTGACTGCTCACTGCGTATTGTTTACTCTTTTATCTCAAATCTATATACCTTTCCGTTTTGTTCCACATGAAAGAATTTACAATTGGAATAATGTATAAAATCATAAGGCTCGTGATAGTCAAATCCTTCTTCATTCACTTCATATAAAGCATGCACGTCTATGTTTCCATGCGGCGAAATTCGTTTATACCAATATTCTAAACTATTTTCAGTAGTATGCAATTCATACCAAGCGCCAGCAGCAATACCAGAAAGCCATTGTGCTTTTTCATGTAAATTAGCTACAGGTTTAGGTTCTAATGTTCCTATAAAATTTGGTGTATGCCCTTTTAATTTATCTAAGAAATAAGTCCTATTGTCTTTACTTACCGTAGAATTGTATTCTGAAATTACACCAGCTTCAGAAACGACATAAATCCTATTTTTTGTATCTGCAATCACCACATTACCAACGGTACTTGGCGTAAACCATTTCGATTTTCGCAGTTTCTTATGTATTACGGCATCGGTAACAGAAGCAATTAAAGCATCGGTTACAAAACGAGCACAATTGCACGCATCTTTAATAAAAGCCGCATAACGAATAAAATCGCGCTGCTGCATTTTTGTAATATGCTGTCTTGCCAAATTATAATCTACAACATCACAAACCGAAGCAATTAGTTTTCCCTCGCCATGTGTTAGTTTTGGATGGGTACCAAGAAATTCTAAAATTTCATTTAAATTCTGTATTTCTCCATCTTTTATCCTGGCTGTAATAGGAAAATCTAACTCGTGATCAGTATCTCTACCTCGAACTCTTCCGTTAGGTTCTGGTGTAATATATCTCCCAAAATCATGATATTCTAAAACGCCTGTCGTTTTTTCAATTAAAACCAAAGCCGCGTGTCCTGCTCTTAAATAGTTCTTTTTTCCTACTCCTAAAAACCGCAAATATGGCGAATACCATTCATCCGCAACCATAACAATAGTTTCCGGATATGCTAGTGTTAAAATAATTCCTGTACTATTCATGAATTGTCTCTGGAAATAAAAAAGATTTAGAAAACTGCTTGTTACTTTGAAGATTTTTAAAAGTCATAGAAACCTTATCCTTTGTTTTCTCCACCTGAGTAATACTCGTTGTTTTCACAAAACCTCGATCCATAATAACACCATATTCTGTATTATCTACATGTGTGTTTTTATGAAATTGTAACGCTTTCGCGGAAGACAATTTGTTTTTGGATTTAAAATCTTCAAACCATTGCTTACGTTCTTCTCGCATGGCTTTCGTATATAAGGTAGATGATGACCAAACCCTAGCTTCTTTTGGTAATTTAGTGAGGTGCTTTTGGTCTCCATCCCAAACCAATTCATAGAATTGCAAATAGGTATTCCAATCTGCAACTACTATAGTAAAAGGCTCTATATCCTGAAGGTTATATGTTTCCATTGCGGTCACAATTTCTTCCGAAGCTAATAAATCTTTCACCACAACGCCTCGACTTAATCTATAATTCTCTTTTCTTTTATGCAAGTCAAAACCCCCATTTAGCAAACAAATTAATCGATTTTTTTCACTTACACCAATCCATGTTCCTCCTGCTTTTTCATCTTTAGGAAAAAGCATTTTAGTGGTATTTATCAAATAAAAATCTGGAGGTAAAGAAATACGATCTGGCGCTTCGTCTCTATTAGACGTCAACACAAAGTCATTATCCCCTTTTGCAAAAATAGTTACTGTACACATGTTTTTTGTAGTCTTTAATCCGCTTGGCAACTTACAAAAAAAATCTTATAATTTAACTTGCCTTTAATATTACAAAGAATTACTAATCTATAAAAATATCGTAACTTTGCACTTCAAATTTTACAACTAAAAACTCAAAATAAAATGGGAAAAGGATTTTTTAATGTTCCGATCGCAATAAACGAACCTGTAAGAGCATATGCTCCTGGTTGCGAATATCGTGAAGCTATTTCAAAAACATATAAAGAAATGTACAACAGCAATTTAGACGTGCCAATGTACATAAACGGGAAAGATGTTACTACTGGTAACACTAGAACAATGTCTCCTCCTCATGATCATAAACATATTGTTGGTCAATACCATTTAGCGGAAAAATCACATGTAGACGATGCTATTTCTACTGCTCTTGAAGCAAGAAAAGGTTGGTCTCAAGTGCCATGGCAAGATCGTGCTGCTATCTTTTTAAAAGCTGCCGAATTAATTGCTGGACCATATAGAGCAAAAATAAATGCTGCTACTATGATGGCGCAATCTAAAACCATTCACCAAGCAGAAATTGATGCTGCTTGTGAGTTAATAGACTTTTTACGTTTTAACGTACAGTTTATGACAGATATGTACCACGAACAACCAGAAAGTACTAGCGATGCCTGGAATAAAATTGAATACAGACCACTAGAAGGTTTTGTTTACGCGGTATCTCCATTTAACTTTACTGCTATTGCTGGTAACTTACCTGCTTGTATGGCAATGATGGGAAATGTGGTAGTATGGAAACCTAGTGATTCTCAAATATACTCTGCAAAAGTAATTATGGATGTATTTGAAGAAGCTGGTGTACCTGCTGGTGTAATCAATGTTGTATTTGGTGATCCTGTAATGATTACAGATACGGTATTGGCTAGTCCAGATTTCTCTGGTTTACACTTTACAGGTTCTACTTATATATTTAAAGAATTATGGAAACAAATTGGAAACAATATCCATAACTACAAAACATACCCAAAAATTGTTGGAGAAACTGGAGGTAAAGATTTTATCGTTGCCCACAAAACTGCAAATCCGAAACAAGTAGCAACTGCTATTGTTAGAGGTGCTTTTGAATTTCAAGGACAAAAATGTAGTGCTGCTTCTCGTGCTTATGTTTCAAAAAGTATTTGGAATGAAGTGAAAGAGCAAGTGATTAAAGACGTAAAGTCTTTTAAAATGGGATCTCCAGAAGATATGAGCAACTTTATAACTGCTGTAATCCATGAAGGTTCTTTCGATAAACTTGCAAAATATATTGACCAAGCTAAAGAAGACAAAGGTGCCGACATTATTGTTGGTGGTGGTCATGATAAAAGTAAAGGTTACTTTATTGAACCTACAGTAATTGTAGCAGAAGATCCAAAATACACGACTATGTGTGATGAATTATTTGGACCGGTTATCACTATTTATGTTTTTGAGGATGACCAATATTCGGAAACCTTAAAACTTGTAGACGAAACTAGTGACTACGCTTTAACAGGTGCTATTTTAGCTGCAGATAGATATGCGGTTATTGAAGCAACAAAAGCTTTAGAAAACTGTGCTGGAAACTTCTATATTAATGACAAACCAACAGGTGCTGTTGTAGGACAACAACCTTTTGGAGGTGCTAGAGGTTCTGGAACAAACGATAAAGCTGGAAGTATTTTAAACTTACAACGTTGGGTTTCCCCTAGAATGATAAAAGAGACATTTGTAACGCCAACAGATTACAGATATCCATTTTTAGGAGAGTAGCAAAATAAATTATTCATAAAAAAGCCCTTGAAATTTTATCATTTCAGGGGCTTTTTTTTACCTTTTAGCTTAAATTGATACATAATTAAAAGATTAGTGAGAGAACTTCATATATTTAAAAAGATTAATCAATCCCTCTTTTTATATGAAAAATTTTTACCTTCTATTATTTTCCTTTATTACTATAACGGCATTCGCTCAAAACAAAAAAGCTCTTCTTAAGTTTGATACTTCCGACATGGAAACTTCTGTTTTAGCTCAAAAAACGGTACTTAGAGATATTACTAGTTATAACCACAAAGCAAGTAATAACCTAAGCTTCTACCAAACATACAAAGCAATTGCTCAAGGAGACTTACAGGAACGCCTTTTACCTCTAGAAAGCTTAAAAGAGCAGCGTAAGCAGAGCTACTTTACGAATGTAATTCCGTTAGCAATACTACATAGTGCGTTTGAATCTATAACCGAAACGGCTATGCGAAACCACATCGTAACTAGAGATGCGCAAGGAAATTTATTACGAACAAACTCAGAGACACCAATTTTCGAAAAAAGCACCCTAACCACTGCTGCTGCGCTTCGTACAAAAACAAAAGGACTGCAAACTACCTTTCGATTAGATGCTTCTAATGTATTTAATACCACTGAAAATGGTATTCAAAATATTGCCATAGACTTTAATGACGGTAACGGTTTTAAAAATATAAACCTAAATCAAAATATCGTTATTCATTATTCTGAAGAAGGAAAAAAAACACTAAACTTCGCACTAACTTTAGATACTAACGAAGTTATTTACAGATCTTCTAGTATTGAAATAAAATACTCGAATGCAGATTTAAATACTACCCAAAACAGAGTAATTTCAACATTCACCTCTAGTATTACTCCTAATTTATCTGCTTATGGCGAAGCTACTTCCTACCCAGGAGTTGGAGAATATGAAATATATTTAAGCGCTGATAATGTTTTAGACAAACCTATCTTTTTAGTAGATGGATTTGATCCAGGAGATGGAAGAGATATTACAGGATTACGTGAATTATTAGATTTTCAGGATAATGGTTCCACATCCAACCTAGAAACCTTAGTGAAAGAGGAAGGTTTTGATGTGGTATATTTAAACTTTCCTGTCTATACCAGAGCTGCCGACAATGCGGTTATTGATGGAGGTTCCGATTTTATTGAGCGTAACGCCATGTTACTAGTACATTTAATAGAAGAAATTAACGCCCAGAAAGTAGGAAATGCTCAAAACGTAGTTATTGGTCCGAGTATGGGCGGATTAATTGCGAGATATGCCTTAAATTATATGGAAAGTGTGCCTTCGATGCATCATGACACCAGATTGTATATTTCTTTTGATGCACCGCATCATGGCGCAAATGTGCCAATCGGGTTTCAACACCAATTTAATTTTCTTGCTTTTGGTTTAGATGATTTTTGGTTTCTGGGAGACCAAAATGTAGAAGAACTACAACCAATTATTGATGGTATGCTTACTTCTGCTGCAGCAAGACAAATGCTTACAGACCAATTTGAGCCACATATTACAAATAGCGACGGTGTCACTTTTGATAGTGGTTTATCCACACCAAGAGCACATCCATTTAAAAATACTTTTTTCAATAGCATGAACGCGCTTACCGAAGAAGATAATACTTCCGGATTTCCAGAACTAACCAGAAACGTTGCTATAATTAATGGTAGTGGTAATAATAGTCGTTATCAAGACAACAGTTTAAATGCAAACAACTTAGTTCCTGGCAGCCAAATTGTAAATGCAAATATTGATCTTTTTAATGTTGCAGAGCTAAAAGCGAAAACCTATTTCACACCAGTTGCAGGAATACAAATTGAAATGAGCCAAGTACATTTAGATTTCCCTATTTGGTTTCCTCTTGCAAATGACAGAATAAACAATGCAAGTACTACTTCTTTTATATATTCCCACGGAATTGACGCAGCATCAGGTGGTCTTTTTGATATTTTAGGACTTACCGAAGATTTAGCGACAGATGGTTTAGTTGGCGAATTTTTAGGAGCCTTAACTACAGATCACTTTAACTTTATACCAAGTGTAAGTGCCATGGCTTTTGAAATAACAGCGAATGCAATTAACTGGTTTCATACACCATCAGGGATCACAACTGCCAGAACTACATCTAACTTTACTCCTTTTGATGCTTGGTATATGCCTACAGAAAACGAACCTCACGTTACTTTAACAGAAGCCAATGTAGCATTTGCTTTAAATGAAATTTTTGAACAACCACTATCTACAAATACAAACCTAGAAAACAGTATTAAACTAGAGAAAAACCCAATCACAGATGCTTTACATATTCTAAGTTCGAAGACTTTTGACAATGCTAGAATTACTATTTTAGATGTTACAGGGAAAATGGTTTATAATAGCCAGTTAACATTAAACACAAAAACAAGCATACCGTTGCACGTTGCTTCCGGTTTATATATTTTAAATATTGAAACTTCAGAAAACCAAAACTTAAGAACAAAGTTTATGGTAAAATAATAACCTAAACATTTCATTCTATAAAGCGCTTCTATTTTGAAGCGCTTTTCTTTTTAGATATATTTGGAGAAAAGGAAACAAAATGAATAACGATCTTATGGTACATAAAAGTTGGTGGCAACGCCATTGGAAATGGTTTACTGTTTTAGCTATAAGTTTTACCCTTTTCCTGTTTGCGTTATTTTCTTCTGGATTAAGTGGGATTTTAGCAGATTACACCAAAGCGTATGCGGACATCGAACTGTATAACGAAGCAATAGAAAAAGCGAGGCTTAACGAACGTGTGATTGAAGTTCTAGGAACTATTGAGCCTATAAATAGGATGACTATTCTAAATGGCGCTGTGCAGTATTCAAACAACAACAAATCGATACATACTACCATTAAGATAACCTGTAAAAATGGGACAGCGATGCTAGATATTTCTGCCGACAGAAGGAACGAAACATGGCATTACACAAAAATTAATGTCCGAATAAAAAAGCCCATTGAAAAGGCCGAAACCATTCCAATTATTACACCTATCGAATAAATAAGATATATTACCCTTTATACTTTAGAGGTAAATGCACTATTTTTTTAGTTTCAAAAAAGTCTTCCGTATAAAAATCTGCAATATTATAAATGGTTGCTTTTGGGTAATCTTGTA
>JAGPUY010000470.1 GCA_018067265.1 Oceanihabitans sp.
ACCAGACTTAACTTTAATATTAGCTAATGGTAAAGAGTATTCTGAAAAAGGAAGAATTCAAACCAGTACTGGACAAATCAATCAAAACACAGGTACCATTCAGATTAGAGCCGCTTTTGATAACCCTAATGAAATTTTAACGAATGGAAATAGTGGTAAAATTAGATTTCCAATAGAATATAAAGACGCTATTGTTGTACCACAAACGGCAACTTTTGAGCAACAAGGAAATATTATGATTTTCAAGTTAGGAGAAGACAACAAAGTCGAAACTACTATTTTGGAAATAAAAGGAAGAGTTGATAATTTATATGTTGTAGCATCTGGAGTAGATGCAAACGACAAAATTATTATATCTGGTATTGGAAAATTAAGAAACGGAATGGCAATCTCACCGCAAGAGACCTCTTTTGAAGAAGCTATTAAACCGGTTGCAACTTTATTCAGAAATTAAATAACCACCAAACATATTTATCATGTTAAAAACATTTATTGAAAGACCTGTGCTTTCAACAGTAATCTCTATTATCATAGTTATGCTAGGTGTTATTAGTATCACTAGCTTACCAATAGAAGAATACCCAGATATTGCGCCACCAACCATTAAGGTAACCGCAAATTATACAGGAGCAAATGCCGAAACCGTTTTAGAGAGTGTAATTATTCCTATTGAAGAACAAATTAATGGTGTAGAAGGGATGACGTACATTACTTCTACAGCTTCCAATACGGGAACCGCAGAAATTACAGTATACTTTGATCAAAAAATGGATGCGGATATAGCAGCCGTAAACGTGCAAAATCGTGTGTCTAGAGCAACCCCTTTATTACCACAAGAGGTAATACAAACCGGTATTACCACACAAAAACAAGAAACGAGTGCGCTGATGTTTATTTCAATGTATTCGGAAAGCGAAAATTACGATGCTACGTTTATTCAGAATTACTTAAAAATTAACGTGATACCAGCCATGCAACGTATTAGTGGTGTTGGAGACGTTAGTGTATTCTCACAACAAGATTATGCCATGCGTATTTGGTTAAATCCTGAAAAATTAGCAGCATATAACTTAATTCCTTCAGATATTTCAGCGGTTTTGGCAGAACAAAATTTAGAAGCTGCAGCTGGATCTCTAGGTCAAAATAGTGGAGAATCTTTCTCCTATACTTTAACCTATAGTGGGCGTTTTAAAAACGAAAGCCAATACAGTGATATTATAATTAAAGCCTTAGGAAACGGAGAGTTTTTACGCTTAAAAGATGTTGCAACCATAGAATTAGATGCACAATCGTATGCATCTAATGCGATGAGTATGGGAAATCCTGCAGTTTTTATGGGAATTTTTCAAACCAAAGGATCCAATGCACAAGAAATTATTGAAAACATAAAAGTAACTTTAGAGCAAGTAAAAGCAGACCTTCCAGAGGGCTTAGATATATTTGTGCCTTATGATACGAGTTTGTTCTTAAATGCATCCATTGAAAAAGTAATTAGTACTTTATTAGAAGCCTTTTTATTAGTATTTTTAGTCGTATTTATCTTTTTACAAGATTTTAGATCTACGTTAATTCCTGCGATTGCGGTACCTGTTTCTATTATTGGTACTTTCTTTTTCTTGAATATTTTTGGATACTCTATAAACCTTTTAACGCTATTCGCGCTAGTACTCGCCATTGGTATTGTGGTAGATGATGCCATTGTAGTTGTGGAGGCGGTGCACGCCAAACTAGATGAAGGGGAAAAGGATCCTAAAAAAGCAACACTAACAGCCATGAATGAAATTTCTGGCGCTATTATCTCTATTACTTTGGTAATGGCAGCAGTATTTATTCCGGTAACCTTTGTAACCGGTCCAACAGGAGTGTTTTACGAGCAGTTTGGTGTGACGCTAATTATTGCGATTTTAATTTCGGCAGTAAACGCATTAACCTTGAGTCCTGCATTATGTGCTTTATTATTAAAAGGACATAAAGACGATGAAGATATAAAAGGAAAAAGTCCGTTAAAACGTTTTTATACCTTATTCAATCGTGGATTTAACGCGACAGTAGAACGTTACGGTAGATCGCTTCAGTTTTTATATAAAAGAAAATTTATTTCTGTTTTATTATTAATTATTGCTGTTGTCGGAATCTATTGGGCTGCAACAACAACACCAACGGGTTTTGTACCTAATGAAGATAGAGGAATTATTTTCGCAAATATCGAATTGCCACCAGGAGCATCTTTAGATAGAACAGATGCAGTAGCAAGAAAACTATACGATAAAGTGGAAAGTATTGAAGGAATTGTTGCCGTAAACTTTATTAAAGGTAGAAGTTTAATTAGTGGTGCTGGTAGTAACTTTGGTTTTGGTATTATAAAGCTAGAAGATTGGGCAGATCGTTCAGATCCTTCCCTTTCCGCACAAGCGATTACCGGAAAATTATTTGGTATAGCAGCTACCATTCCAGATGCTAATATTATTTTCTTTTCACCACCTAGTATTCGTGGTTTTGGTAACTCGTCTGGTTTTGAAATTAATTTATTAGATAAATTTGGAGGGGAGTTTACCGATTTAGACAAAGCAAATAAAGATTTCACTATGGCTTTAATGAGTCATCCAGAAATTAAATATGCAACGTCCTCATTTAATACGAACTATCCGCAATACGAGATGGAAGTGAATGTGCCTTTAGCGAAAGAAAAAGGAGTTTCTGTAACCAGTATATTTTCCACATTACAAGGATATATAGGTGGAATTTATGCCTCCGATTTCTCCAGATTTGGAAAACAGTTTAGAGTATATATTCAAGCTTTACCAGAAGATAGAGCAGATGAAAGTGCTTTAAATAGTATGTATGTGCGAACAGATTCTGGTGAAATGACACCAATTACACAGTTTGTAACTTTAAAGCGTGTGTATGGACCACAATCGGTAACGCGTTTCAATTTATTTAATTCCACAACCATAACAGGTGCAACAAATGACGGGTTTAGTACCGGTGATGCCATTCGTGTTATTGAAGAAGAAGTAGCAAAGCTACCAAGTAACTATACCGTTGCGTATTCTGGTTTAACGCGTGAAGAAGTAAATGCAGGAAACCAAACAACGTTCATCTTTATTTTAAGTATTCTGTTTGTGTATTTCTTATTAAGTGCACAATACGAAAGTTACTTATTGCCATTTGCAGTAGTGTTTTCATTACCATTTGGTGTATTTGGAGCCTATATAAGCACGAAGTTCTTAGGCTTAGAAAACAATATTTATTTCCAAATTGCCTTGATAATGCTTATCGGATTGTTGGCTAAAAATGCCATACTTATTGTGGAGTTTGCATTAGCCAGACGGAAAAATGGCGAGAGCATTGTAGATGCAGCAATTCATGGTGCAAAATCCCGTTTACGTCCAATTTTAATGACCTCATTTGCTTTCATTTTAGGATTAATGCCTTTAGCATTAGCAAAAGGTGTTGGGTCTGAAGGAAACAATTCGATTGGTTCCGGTGCAGCGGGAGGAATGCTAATAGGTACTATTTTAGGAGTCTTTGTAATTCCTATCTTATTTATATTATTCCAGTGGTTACAAGAAAAAGTTTCCGGTAAACCAACAATACAAACTATTGAAGAATAAAAAGATGAAAACCATTATAAAACATAGAAATTTTAGTAAACCAATTCTTTTACTGGTAGTTGCATTAACATTACAAAGTTGTTTTGTAGCGCAAGAATATGCACGACCAGAATTAAATGCAGAAACGGAAGCGCTTTACAGAACCGATAATTTACCAACAGACAGTATTTCTATTGCAGATGTATCTTGGAAAACGTTATTTACAGATTCTTACTTACAACAGTATGTAGAAGAAGGGCTGCAAAATAATATGGATGTGCGTATTGCGCTACAACAAATAGTCGCTGCTGAAGCGTATGCAAAACAGGGAAAAGCAGGGTATTTACCAACCTTAGATGTAGGTGCGAATTATACCCGTCAAGAGTTTTCTGAAAACAGTCAGTTTGGATCCATATTTAGTGGCGGAACAGATACCTATGATATCACCGCAAATCTATCTTGGGAAGCAGATCTTTGGGGGAAAATAAGAAGTGGTAAAAGAGCTACGCAAGCAGCATATTTACAAAGTGTTGCAGGACATCAGTTGGTGAAAACACAATTGATTTCTAGCATTGCAAATACGTATTACAACTTATTAGCTTTAGACGCACAGTTAGAAGTAACCAAGCAAACGATTGCAACTAGAGAAAGTGGTGTAGAAACTATTAAAGCACTTAAAGATGCTGGTCAAGTAACACAAGTTGCCGTAGACCAAAATATAGCACAATACAATAATGCAAAAGCATTACAGGTAGATATTGAAACCGCTATTTTTAAAACAGAAAACACGTTAAGCATTTTATTAGGTAAAGGACCACGAAACTTTGAAAGAAGTAGTTTAGATCTTCAGAAAATAGAAGAAGATATTACACTTGGTGTGCCAGCAGCATTACTTAGTAATAGGCCAGATGTTATGGCTGCAGAGTACGGTTTAATGGAATCTTTTGAATTAACTAATGTGGCGAATAGTAACTTATATCCATCGCTAACATTAACCGCTTCCGGAGGATTGCAAAGTTTAGAATTAGATAAGTTGTTAAACTTGAACTCCTTATTTGCAACAGTCGTTGGAGGTTTAACGCAACCACTTTTAAACCAGAGGAAGCTTAAAACACAAAAGGAAGTTGCTATAGCACAACAAGAGCAGGCATTACTGCAGTTTAAAAAGACATTATTAGTTGCAGGAAACGAAGTGTCTAATGCATTGTTTTCTTATGAATCGGAAATTAAAAAGTTCGAATTTAGAAAAAGCGAAGTGGAAGCTTTACGTCAAGCGGAAAGCAACTCGGAAATCTTACTTAAAAACGGATATGCAAACTATTTAGATTTATTAACTGCTAGACAAAGTGCATTAAGTGCAGAGCTTAATATTATAAATAGTAAACTAAATCAATTAGTGTCTATTGTAGATTTATACGAAGCACTTGGTGGTGGATGGAGATAAAATAAACAAAAATGATTACCAAAGCGGAATTGTTAAAATGTTCTATTACAAAGTTTACGCAATGCGGAAGCAAGCATGTAACGTTAGACGAGATAGCAAATACGCTTGGGATTTCTAAAAAAACAATTTATACGTTTTTTAGTAACAAAGAAGACCTAGTGACTTCTAGTTTGGAAAGCTTATTAAACGAGTATAAAGAAGATATAAATGGGATTGTTAGCAGCAATGGTAACGATCCTATTTTGTGTGTAGTGTTAATTTACAAAAGAGGGTTTGAGTATTTAAAATACTTTAAGCCCTCTTTTCTTTTTGGATTAGAAAAGTATTACCCAAAAGCAAGTGCTTTATTTGATGCGTTTGTTGAAGAGTTATCCAATACTACCGTTTATAATTTACTGGAACAAGCCCAACAATCTGGTGCTATTAAACAAGAGGTGAATCTGGAATTAATAGTGAAGATTTATTTTTTCAGAATTGATAACCTGGTGTTTAAAGAGAATAATCTATTTGAGATGTTTCCAAAGGAAGAGTTATTTAGACATTTAGTGCTCTATAACTTAAAAGGAATAATTACCTCTAACTATTCTAATTCTTATTTGGTATAGTTTACTATTTTTGCAGCATGAAAAAAGATATTGACATCCCAAAAGTCGAAGGTGTTTACCTTGCCGTTGTAAACGAGTACAACGATATTTATAAAACCCAAGATTGGAACGCGTATATCATTAATGATAAAGAGGTAGATCTAGAAATGGTACTTATTGTTACTAGTGGCTATTCGGAAGATAAAATGACTTCTATTTTTAGAAAGAAACTAGACAAGCTACCTAAGAAGAGCTACGCTAAAATAGAATTACTACAAGAAGATTTATTTGCTATAAATAATCAATTTAAAGTTACTTTTTTTGAAGGGAATACCATGTTTGACAAAACATATACGTTTAGAAAAAACACCATTAATTTAAAAGCTTTGCAAGCCGTTCCTTTAATGGAAGCAAAAGGTGTTTTGGTAAAGTAACCTTATTCCTGCGAAGGCAGGAATCTTATTATGACACAATTTATTATTCTTTAAAATACAGTTTTACATAAACATCAATAAAAGCTCCATTAAATAATACATTAGAAATTAAAGCTTGATGAGTCTGATTAATAATTGGTAAAATTGTACCAGTTATTTCATCAGGGACATATCCGATTTCAAATCCCTCATGAATAATTTTGATTGCGTTTTCAGAGTATATATTATCTTTTTCATGTATTAAAC